>NZ_LR134506.1:2370000-2404857 GCF_900638305.1 Porphyromonas cangingivalis | reverse complement strand
GCTCCAAGCCTTATCCAGTTGTATGTTGCTGTTATTGTGTGTCATTTATCACTGTTTATATATCGATATGGTATCGAAAAATCTCTCTCTTTACCACGGCACATTACTGAACCGGATTACAAAGATTACAAATCATTTTGAATAAAAAAAATGCCGTTTCTCTTGGAAATCTCAATCTCCCTACAAAACAAACATTTACACACAAAACACTATAAAACAATGACTTAACAAAACACACAAACGCTAACAAGCTGGCCCTCAAAGATTTTAGAAGATAAAAACAACTATGTTAACAAAAGTTATTTTATTATTTTAATTTTGAGACCATTTTCACGTCCATAGATTATTAACATGGTCAATGTGTGCGGACTACCTAATAAGTACGACAAACGCCCCATGGAATCATGGACGTCTCACAATCAATAGGTAAATACAGAAACATCACCACGTTAAAAGTCCCTGAACTAAACACGAAATCAAAGAGACACCCAAATGCACGATAACATCACCCAGATACTTCATCAAAGCATAAATGACAGCACCAGCGAAATAAAAAAAGAGCCCCGGACAAGCACTCCGGAGCTCTGTGGCATTCACTTTCGTGTTCATGATTTTCAATCCTTGGAAAATCATAACCAATGGTGGAGATGGAGGGGTTCGAACCCTCGTCCAAACACGGAACTAATCAGCTTTCTACACGTTTAGCTTTGCATCATTTGTCGGCAATAGGGGTATGGCCAAAGCAACCGGCCCTACGCTTATCCTCTGAAATGTCGCCGCAGGATAGAGGCACTCCCTTGGCCATTCCCGATATATCGGCACCACCGGTTCGGACCACTTCGGGAACAGAGTATCCGGGTGATGTCTCGTCGCTCAGTGTGTCGAGCGATGAAGCGTCAACTTACTATTCTTCGGTTACGCAGCGAGAGCAAAATTGTTTTCGCCATTTAAAAGGTCTGAAGTCTGAGATTAAAGTGCCAGGCTACAATGCACTACGTGCTTACGGACCACTTCGACATGCTGTCAAATCCAGTCATCCCCGTAATTTTCTTGTGCACAAAGTTACGCATTATTATTCATTCGGCAATAAGTGGACTGACACGCAAAGACAAGCCGACCTGACCTTATCCCAGACTTCTTGAAGACAAGACCCTCATCATCATCAAGACATAATGAAACAAAAGTAGGATCCTCGAAATCGAATCTTACGACTTGATGCGACAAGTCGTAAGACTTTCATCATCGAGTCCTACGACTTTTTTGCCCCTTCGGGATAAGGGATATAATAAGCAGCCCCGAGATCATCGATGTCCCCCATCCATCGCCACTCCGCCCCATAAAGAGTCCCCCTCCCGTTGACCTCACGTCTTTGGGCATACAGAACACACAAAAAGGGGCTGTGTCAAAAACAAATTTTGACACAGCCCCTGTGCTATCATTGTCCTAAAAGGAGATTACTTCTTGATCTCGTCGAGACCGCCCTTGAGGTACTGCTCCATGGCTTCGACACTCATACCTGTGGTAGAGAATCCGCCATCGTGGAAGAGATTCTGCATCGTCACCTTACGGGTAAGGTCTGAGAACATCACCACACAGTAGTTGGCACACTCTTCTGCATCAGCATTGCCGAGGGGAGCGATCTTCTCTGCAAAGTGAAGGAGGTTCGACATACCGTCGACACCGCTACCTGCAGTGGTCACCGTCGGAGACTGAGAGATGGTGTTGATACGCACGCCCTTCTCGTGGCCATAGATGAGTCCGAAACTGCGAGCGATGGACTCCAAAAGACTCTTGGCATCTGCCATATCGTTGTAACCACAGAATGTACGCTGAGCTGCGATATAGCTGAGCGCAAGGACAGATCCGCCCTCTGCGACGGCATCGAGCTTCTTTGCGGTCTGGAGCATCTTGTGGAATGACACCGCAGAGATATCCAAAGTCTTTTCCAACATACCGTAGTCCAAGTCGTCGTAAGCCCTCTTCTTACGCACATTGGGGCTCATGCCGATAGAGTGGAGGACGAAGTCGATAGGCCCTCCGAGGACCTCCATACTGCGGCGGAAGACATTTTCGAGATCTTCGATCGAGGTTGCATCTGCAGGGATGACCTCAGCACCTGTTTCCTTTGCAAGCGCATCGAGTTCGCCCATACGTAGAGCAAGAGGGGTGTTGGTCAAGGTGATGGTTGCACCTTCCTCTACGACCTTCTGTGCTACTTTCCAAGCTATTGACTGTTCGTTCAGGGCTCCGAAGATGATACCTCTCTTCCCTTTCAATAATCCGTATGCCATAAGTCTAAACTATTTCTTAGGTTGTTTTTTACGTTGATTTCGCTACAAATATACACAATTATACAATAAGTGTGCATATCTTTTACTTATCCCCGGCAAACATAGGGTCCCAAGCAGGCAGACGAGTAGGCTTGGTCTTGAGGATCTCTGCAACCTTGGCAGTGATATACTTTTTGTTGACCACGAGACGGAACATATACTCATCGAACCACTTGTCGGTCATGATCAAGTGCCCCTTGTAGCCCTTGCGGTCGCCCCAACTGTTTTCGACCATCCACTTGGTAGGCTTGCCATTGGCATCGATATCTACCGCCACAAGTGTCATGGCATGAGTCGAACCACTGGTGAACGTACGGATCCTATCCTTCTTGTCCATCTGAAGAGCTATACCGAAGAGATTTTCGATCTCATAGTTGGTCATGTCGAGCGTACCGTGATCGGAGTTGAGCTCTTTACCTACATCGCAAGAGAAGTACATGGCATCGTTGCCCTTGATCGAAGCGATGGCCATCTCCTTGATGTCTTCTATAGGCAGGTTGACATAAGTCCAGTTGCGACCATCATAAGAGTGTCTGTCGTAGTCGATCTCGTACAGTTTGCCATAAGGGCGCGAAGGGTCGTTCATGAGCATGACATAGTTGTCCACGAGATTGTCACCGATAAACTCTGCAAAAAAGCTCTTGGGAGTATATTCCTTTGTGCTGATGACCTCACCCTTGCTGTTGCGGAGCGTGTACTCAAACTTCTTCGGAGGTGTACCGAGACAGTAGCAGAGGATGCGGTAGATCTCGGCAAGGGTCGTCTCCTTCATCTCCTGAAGTTTCTTTGCCTTAGCACCTCTTGCATAGGCTTCTCGGATGAGGAGACCATCCCTGCGCAACTTGGTGCTTAGGATACGTCCCATCTCATCGGTATTCTCACTGTTATAAGTCTCCGGCATCGCCTCTGTGGGGACGACCCCATACTTGGTCAAGATGTCCGAGACACCGGTGTACTGACCACCATCGTTGAGAGGATGCTTGAAGAGCCACTCCACCATCTTGTCATCCATAGGCTTCGCCACGTGATCGATCACCCCTTGAAGAAAAAGGTTTGACTTCTCCAACTGATCGAAGAAAAACGAATAAACGTGCGAAAATCTGAAGTCCGACAAGTCATTGGTCTGGATCACCTTGGCACGATAGACATTGAGTCCGGTGAAGAGCCAGCAACGTCCGCTCGACTTTTGGTCGGTGATACCTTTGCTCTGTACTCTGTGCGAAAACTCTCGGTCAAACATAAATCGATTCTCATTGTTCACCGTGAGCTTCTTGATCTGATTGGCAGAGATGGCATTCTGGAGAGCCTTTGACACCGGTGTCTGGGGTGTTGCGGCCTCGATGCGTTGGAGCATTTCGGGCGATATGCCCCCTTTGGCATTCTGAGCCAAAGCCACTACGGGCATTCCCCCGATGAGGACAGCGCCGAAGAGTACGTGTTGAAGTGTTTTGTTCATAAGACAAATATGAGTTTGATGTAACGTGATAAGTTTCTTTGGAAAGTGACTAAAGTATCCGATTGTGGTCGGCATAACTATAATAACCACTGTCTGTGAAGATGATATGATCCAGCAGACGGATATCCACGAGTCTGCAAGCCTCCCCTATCCTCTCCGTCAAGAGATCATCCTCGCGGCTCGGAGCACATGTCCCTCCGGGGTGATTATGCATGAGGATGATCGCAGGCGTGGCCCTCTGTATGGCATACCTCAGTATGAGCTTGGGGTCTGCGACAGTCTCACTCACTCCACCCTTGGAGATACATTTGGTCGAGGTGATGAAGCCACCGGCATTGACGGCAAGTGCCCAAAGCTCCTCCGTCGCCAATCCGAAAAGATGACGGTGCATGTAGTCGTACACCGCTTGCGAACGGTCGATACGGACACGATCGACACCATGGAGGGAGATCTCTTGGTTGAGTCGGACACCCATCTCCAGTGCTGCCATGAGCATCACGGCCTTGGTCGTGCCGATACCCTTGACTTCCGAGTCCAGTTGTGCCGAGAGACTCTGATACAAAGTATAGAGGCTCTGCCCATGCTGTCTGAGTAGCTGCCGAGCGACCTCGACGACGTTCATACTCTGAGTGCCGGTACGGAGGATGAGAGCGATCAGCTCCGTGTCCGATAGAGCTTTTGCCCCATACTTGATCATCTTCTCCTGCGGTCTGTCACCCTCACTCATCTCTCGGATGCGAAGGGACTTCCGGCTCGTACACTCTTTCATGACCATCGTACCGTCCCGAGTCAATCCCTGTGTGCTCTACTCCACATACATTTCGTTGATGGATCCGGCCTCGATCAGTCCCTGCTTGAGCTTATGCTCCTCCCCCTTTCGGCAGATCATGAGGACATTGCCGTGCTGCACGACGATCGTGTCGCTGATGCCTTGGAGCAGGACGAGGGTGTCGGGCTTGTCGACCACCACCATGTTTTGGTTACTGTCGTTGAATATGAAGTCTGCCTTGCCGACCGACGAATTTTGGTTCTTGTCCTTCGCTGCGATGTTGTAGATCGCACTCCATGTCCCGAGGTCAGCCCACCCCATGTCACAGAGCAACATATGGACATTGTCCGTCTTCTCCATCACTCCGTAGTCGAACGAGATGTTCTGCGAATAAGGGAAAACCTCATTGATATGCTTCTGTTCGTCAGCAGTGCCGTAAAATTCGGGATGAGCGAAGAGCCGCTCCGCCACCTCGGGCAGATGGGTCTCTATCGCCTTGGTCATACAGCCGATGTTGGCAAAGAAAAGCCCTGAGTTCCAGAAAAACTCGCCACTCTCGACGAGTACCTTACACATATGTTTGTTGGGCTTTTCGGTAAAGGTCTTGACGGGATAGAACGCACCGACCTTGGGCGCATCGAAGACCTCCCCATTGGTGGTCTCCTGGCCGATCTGTATATAGCCGTAGCCTGTCTCCGGATGTGTGGGACGGATCCCCAGCGTGACCATTGACGAACTTTCGGCAGCGTGATCGAGGGCCATCCTCACGTACTCACGGAAGACATCCTCCTTGAGTACCATGTGATCCGAAGGGGCATATACCACAGTGGCATCGGGGCACTTGGCCTTGATGTGCATGGTGGCATAAGATATGGCCGAAGCCGTATTACGGTAACAGGGTTCTTGTAGGATATTCGTCTCGGGGAGCTCTGGCAACTGCTCACGCACGATATCTTTGTAGATGGTATTCGTGACAACGATAATATGCTCAGGGTCGAACGCCATCGCAAATCTTCGATAAGTCATCCGGATGAGACTCTCTCCTGTGCCGAAGAAGTCTAAGAATTGCTTGGGATAAGAGCGACGGCTGTAAGGCCAAAATCGACTGCCAATCCCACCTGCGAGTATGACGCAATAGTATTTATTGTCCATTATCGGTAGTCTAAGGTTCATAAGATTATCTTCGCAAATGTACAAAATTCTTTCGTCTCCGAGGGAGAATCCCCACGAATAAACTGTCGATACCTGACGAATATCCTCCGGCACGAACGACGAGGAGTGGGGAGACAGGGGATCCCCTCTCAACCCCTGCCCCACGATGCATCTCGACACAATGCTCACCTATCTATCGAACGACAGAATGTTTTCCGGCACGGGGCAGAATGCTTTCTGTTGCCCGACATAAAAGAGTCTGACTCACGTCCACCCTCTGTCACTACTTTATGTCACCTTCGCGGCTTTCGTGGCAGGGCGTGCTGACATTTATTTGTTCCCAAACGCCATTTTAGTCATACCGCCTGCACGAGATGTCACCCGCGGGTGTCAGCGTTACCCTTGGCACGTGTATTGCAAATTATAGGTAAACGCAAAAAGTTGAATTAAATAACAAATACACATTATATATTATGGGAAAAATAATCGGAATCGACTTAGGAACAACAAACTCTTGTGTCGCTGTACTCGAAGGTAACGAACCAATCGTCATCGCGAACAGCGAAGGCAAGCGCACCACCCCATCTGTCATCGCATTTGTCGATGGTGGCGAACGCAAGGTAGGTGACCCTGCAAAGCGTCAGGCGATCACCAACCCGGTCAAGACAATATACTCTATCAAGAGATTTATGGGCGAGCGTTACTCTAAGCTCAAAAACGAAGCTGACCGCCTACCTTACAAGGTGGTACAGGGCGACAACGACACCCCTCGTGTAGACATCGATGGTCGTCTATACTCTCCACAGGAGATCTCTGCAATGGTGCTTCAGAAGATGAAGAAGACCGCAGAAGACTACCTCGGCGCAGAAGTCACAGACGCTGTCATCACCGTGCCTGCGTACTTCTCTGACGCACAGAGACAGGCGACAAAGGAAGCGGGTGAGATCGCAGGTCTCAAGGTTCAGCGTATCGTCAACGAACCTACGGCTGCCGCTCTTGCTTACGGTCTCGACAAGGCCAACAAGGACATGAAGATCGCTGTCTTCGACCTTGGTGGTGGTACATTTGATATCTCCATCCTTGAGCTTGGCGACGGTGTCTTCGAAGTGAAGTCTACCAACGGTGACACTCACCTCGGTGGTGACGACTTCGACCACGTGATCATCGATTGGTTGGCGGAAGAGTTCTTGAGCGACGAAGGCCTCGACCTTCGCCAAGATCCTATGGCGCTCCAGCGTCTCAAGGAAGCTGCCGAAAAGGCAAAGATCGAGCTATCAAGCAGTACGAGCACAGAGATCAACCTCCCTTACATCATGCCTGTCAACGGTATGCCCAAACACTTGGTCAAGACCCTTACTCGTGCTAAGTTCGAGCAACTCGCAGACAAGTACATCCAAGCGTGTGTACCTCCTTGTCAGCAAGCCCTCAAGGATGCAGGCCTATCGGCATCGGAGATCGACGAAGTCATCCTCGTGGGTGGTTCGACACGTATCCCAGCGATCCAGGAGCTCGTGGCAAAGATCTTCGGCAAGCAACCATCGAAGGGTGTCAACCCTGACGAAGTCGTGGCTCTCGGTGCTGCGATCCAAGGTGGTGTCCTCAGCGGAGATGTCAAGGATGTCCTCCTTCTCGACGTCACACCCCTTTCACTCGGTATCGAGACCATGGGTGGCGTGATGACTCGCCTCATCGAAGCGAACACAACCATCCCGACAAAGAAGTCTGAAGTCTTCACGACTGCTGTGGACAACCAACCTTCGGTAGAGATTCACGTCCTCCAAGGTGAGCGGCCTATCGCTAAAGACAATAAGTCTCTCGGTCGTTTCAACCTCGACGGCATCCCTGCTGCAGCACGTGGAGTCCCTCAGATCGAAGTGACATTCGACATCGACGCAAACGGTATCGTGAACGTTTCGGCAAGAGACAAGGGCACAGGTAAGGAACAAAAGATCCGCATCGAAGCATCCAGCGGTCTCAGCGAAGAAGAAATCAAGCGCATGAAGGACGAAGCGGCAGCAAACGCAGAAGCGGACAAGAAGGAAAAGGAACGCATCGACAAGATCAACCAAGCTGACTCTGTCATCTTCCAGACAGAAAAGCAACTCAGCGAACTTGGCGACAAGATCCCTGCCGACAAGAAGGCTCCTATCGAAGCGGCTCTCGGCAAACTCAAAGATGCCCACAAGGCTCAAGACATCTCAGCCATCGACACAGCGATGAACGAGCTCAACACCCTCCTTCAAGCCATGTCACAAGAGATGTACAGCCAGCAAGGCCCCGACATGAGCGGTGCCCAACCAGGCCCCGACGCAGGTGCTCAGTCCTCCTCATCCAAGGACGACGTCCAAGACGCCGACTTCGAAGAAGTGAAGTGAGTTTTCAAATCAGAATCATATATCACAACGCCTTGGGAGCTAAATGCGTCCCAGGGCGTTATTTTTTTTAACACGTTATTTTTATGTAGATTTGAGCCATATAACAGAACATATAAATAAAAGGATAAAAAAATGGCATCTCCTGAAATAGCAAAGGGGCTAAAACTTATTGCGGTCAAAATCGGTAGCGAGTGTGCAGAATACATCCGTAAAAATCTGTCTTCGGATATATGGTACATCTTCGATAAAGAATATACAATCATAGATGATAAGCCTCAATGCGACACAAAAATTGTTCCTGATAATTTTTACTCATTGGAAGAGAATACAAAGAGTCCCACTATAAGTATCCATGCTATAGTTGGAAAAAATGGTAGTGGAAAAAGCGCTCTTATAGACTTTATACTCAGATTACTTAATAATTTTGCATGTGCTCTACTTGGTGACTTTAATGATAAGGACAAAAAAGGGGGAGACATCATTTGGATCAAAGGGGTAAGAGGAGAACTATATTTTTCCTACAACAATTTTATATATTCAATCAAACAAAATAAGGATAACAAGGTACTATTGGACGGGAACATAATAGAAAAGTATAATGGTAACGGAAAAGAATACTTATTCTATACAATTCTTTTGAATTACTCCATTTATGCATTTAACACCAATGACTATGCGAAAGAAAAAGGGGCTCCCCAAAGTAAAAAACATTGGCTAAATGGCCTTTTTCACAAGAATGATGGCTATCAAACCCCTATTGTATTGAATCCAATGCGAACAGAGGGTTGTTTTGATATTAATGTCGAAAATACCCTTTCCAAAGACCGTCTTATCTCCCTCTTTTTCATAGACAAAGATTCAAAAGAAAACCCATTCTTAGAACTAAATGGTAAATATAAGGTAACCGAAATCAAGATAGGTCAAAAAGAAAATGCTTTAGGATCAAGGAAAAGTCCTAAAAACGCTCTGGAAGATAGAGTCTTCGACCACCTGAAGGAGAAAAGCATTTACAAGAGCAAGACTAAGAAACAACTTACAGAAATTGAATCAGTAAGAAAGGCTTGGGAGAATGCATTAGGTGCAGATTGCCAACGGAAAATCAGACAAAATACTAATATAAGCTTTGAAAGTAATCAGTTAGAGCATGCTTTTGCATATCTTATTTATAAAACAATATCTATAGCTTACAAATATGAGAAATGTTTTATCAATAAAGTGATAGGGAAAGATGTAACAACAGATGATGAGTGGAAAAATTTCATCGAAGAAATTAGAAAGGATACCAGTCATATTACAAACAAGTTGCACCAAACGATAAATTATCTTTTGGGTGGACATAACAGCAGGATTTATAAAGATATAGGCGGAAGAAGCAATAAGAGTGTTACAATTGATGATTTTTCATCCATCACCGTCTCAGATGAATACAAAAATAAAGACAAGATATACAGAATACCACCTCCCATTTTTTCTTTAGAGATACTCGTAAAGAAGAGCCGAGAGGAGGGAGAAAAGGACAGAGAACACTCTGTTTCACAATTGAGTTCAGGAGAAAAACAATTACTGTATACAATATCTTGCATTCTTTACCATATACGTAATATAAACTCTGTTGCAGATACTCATGCAACTCTAGTCAAGTACAAAAATATTAATATAATACTTGACGAAATTGAGCTTTATTTTCACCCCGAATACCAACGAGAATTTCTCTTTAGGTTGATTAAAGCCATCAGAACGATGGGCTACCAAGAAGTACATAGTATCAATATCCTCTTGGCTACTCATTCTCCTTTTATACTTTCTGACATTCCTCAAAGTAAAGTTCTATATCTAGAAGAGGGTGTCCCAAGTAGTGGGCTCAAACAAGAGACATTCGGAGCCAATATTCATTCGATGCTAAAAGATTCATTCTTTATTGAAAATATGCCTATCGGAGAGTTCGCACAAAAGAAAATAGAACGGCTTCTAACTGACATAAATGAGAAAAAGAAAGACTATGATGAACTACAAAGAGAAATTAATCTCGTAGGAGAACCAATCATTCGTAGAGAATTAACGAATCTATTAAATGAATCTTATAGTATTGATCTTCAAATAAAGCAAAAAGAGAAAGAACTAGAAGAACTTAAAAAGAAGAAAGAGCTAGAAGAACTTAAAAAGAAGAAAGAGCTAGAAGAACTTAAAAAGAAGAAAGAGCTAGAAGAACTTAAAAAGAAGAAAGAGCTAGAAGAACTTAAAAAGAAGAAAGAGCTAGAAGAACTTAAAAAGAAGAAAGAGCTGGAAGGACTTAGAAAGAAGAAAAAGCTAGAAGAGCTTAGAAAGAAGAAAAAGCTGGAAGGACTTAGAAAGAAGAAAAAGCTAGAAGAGCTTAAAAAGAAAGCAAATAGACAATGATCAAAATAAATACCCCGAATCTTGACAACATAGCCGAGGAATATGCAAATATACTCTTGTCAAATTGGCCAGCCAATAAAAAAAATACAATCTCTCATAAAGAAATAAGGGAGATGTTAACTTGTCCTGCAGATAAGTTAGTGTCTAAAAATAATGATCTTGAAAATCAAAAGAGCAGAGAGGATATAAAGGAGATATTTAATTATCAATATAGACTTATTAAGAAGAAGTATAATATTCCTAATTATAAAGGGCAAAGGCTAGCTTATTGGCTAATAAACAAAATAGGGATACAAGTCTGTCCTTACTGTAACCATAATTACATACTTACAAGAGATTCTAGAACCCCAACAGCTCGTGAGGCTCAACTCGATCACTTCTATTCCCAAGATAGTTACCCAGCCTTAGCTTTATCTTTCTACAATTTAATCCCGAGTTGTAGCTCATGTAATCGCATCAAGGGCACAAGGAAATTAACGCATAATCCATACATATCAGGGTTCGAGAATCTCCCTCTATTCAAAGTTAATAACCTAATAACAGTAATTACTAGACAAGAGATTCCTGATATAACGACAACACCCAGTTCTACCCAAAACCCCTTAGTCAAAAACGACCTAGACCTCCTTTATATCAATCCTTTATACGCTCAACAAACAAGCCTCGCAGAAGACCTAATCTTCAAAGCTCAGGGATATCTTGGTGGGTACTATGATAGTGTAATAGAGACATTCTTCAAGGACAAATCTTTAAGCATGCCTGAAATAAAACGTATGCTCTTCGGCTATCACTTAGAAGTCGAAGATCTCAGCAAACAGCCCCTTAGCAAGTTCGGCAGAGATATCTTGGAGCAATTAGGTATTTGTACTCCCTCAACAGATTAGTGACCATTAAAATATTCTACTCATAAACAATGATCTAATTATGAAAATAAGCAAAATAACAATTCAAAACTTCAGATCTATTGAAAAGGCTGAAATAGAGGTGACAGACTTTAATATCTTTGTTGGCCAGAATAACTGTGGGAAAACAAATCTTTTTGAAGCATTGGAATTTTTCTTTAATGGTTATAAGGGAAACTTGCAAGAACTGAAATACTTAAGAGACAACGGACTGGAAATGTTTGTCGAAGTTGAATTCTGTGGGGCGCAGGATGGTTTGCACAATATGCAGAATGAAAAGAATAAAACTACACTATCCTCAAAGCTTGGAGAGGCAGATATTGTTAGCTTTCGGAGATGTAGTTCAGATTCTAAGAAACGACAAATGTTTATCAGGGGAAGTGAAATACCTCCAGGAACGGGCTTTGATGCAGCTTTAAATGATTTTCTTCCAAAATTTGAATACATAACAACAAAGCAGTATTATGATTCTGTTGCAAAATACTCGAAGAATACACCAATGGGCGTAATGCTATCGAATGTATTAACAACAATCCTCCAAACGAATCAACAGTATAAAGAATTTCAAGAGAAATTTTCAGCCCTATTTGAAGATGATGAATCTGAAATTAAGACTGAATTCGATAGAATAGGAAATCAGGTAAAAATTTATCTGGAAAAACAATTCCCAGATACTACCAATGTTCGTTTTGAAGTAACCCCACCAGCTTTTGACGACTTACTCAAAAACTTCAATACCGACATAGACGATGGAATTGAGACCTCAGCGGAAGAAAAAGGGGATGGAATGCAAAGAGCCTTAATGTTGTCCATCATACAAGCTTATGCTGATTTTAGGAAGCAAAATGATGACATTGGCAAATCTTTTATTTTCTTTATTGATGAAGCTGAATTACACCTTCACCCCATGGCGCAAAGAAAGCTCAAAGAAGTACTATATGAGCTTTCAAAAGAGACAGATCAAGTGTTTATAAATACTCATTCTTCGGTATTTGTTGCTGAAAACCATCCTAACCAAACTCTGTTTAAGGTTGAAAAGACAAGTGGAAAAACAGAGATTAGCATAGTTGATGATTCAGAAAAACCATACGTTATTTATGATTTATTAGGAGGAAGTCCTGCCGACCTATTACTCCCAAATAACTTTATCATCGTGGAGGGGCAAAGTGAATTTGAGTTCTTTACAAGAGTCATAAAACGCCATTACTGGGACAAACCTTCAATCCAAATTATTCAAGCACATGGAGATATAGATCAGACAGAAAGAACAATAAATGCGATTGAGAAAGCCTATACTCCATTAAATAATAATATTTACGGGGGGCGATTGGTCATCTTGATGGATTTGCCAAGTGGACAAACTGAAGGTGGAGTACAGGATTTCCAAAGGAGATATAAATCTTTAGTAACGAATAATCAAATCTTTATTCTGAACAAGAGAGACATTGAGCAATGCTACCCAGATTGTCCCGATGCCAATGATGGTAATTGGCGTAAATCTCAGGCAGAAGTCGATGCAATGAATGGCAAAAAGAAAAAACAACTAGCAAAGAGGGTTGGAGATCAGATTACAAAAGAACAGTTTGAAACTGAAATGAAAACATGTTACGAGGCATTGAGTAGATGTTGGGAGTTATCTTTTTCAAGCCAATGATAGGTAAAGATTATCTGATGCACATTAAAACAAAGGAAAAGTCACGATAACGAAAAAGGAACTTCTACAAATGCTTTCAGACACGGAGAGCAACAATACTGAGAGAACAGAATCAACTGGCAACATGGATAAGTTTTGTCAGGCTATATGTGCTTTCTCAAATGATATTTCGGGTAGTGGTAAGAATGGCTATCTCATTATTGGAGCAAAGGATAATGGAGAGTTGTCAGGTTTGCAGGTTGATGATAAACTCTTATTGCAGATTGCCAATATTCGGACGGATGGCAACATTCTCCCTCAGCCCATCATGACAGTAGAAAAGTTCCATTTTGATGAAGGGGATGTATTGGTGGCAGAAGTCCAGCCTTCAGAATTTCCTCCTGTACGTTATCGGGGGCGCGTTTGGGTACGTGTCGGTCCTCGGAAGAGCACTGCAACAGAGGCAGAAGAAAAGATACTTACTGAAAGACGGCTCTCCAATGTTCGTACCTTTAACGCAATGCCTTGTTTGGGAACGAGCATTGACGACTTAGATGTATCTCTCATTCGTAAGGAGTTTTTGCCCAAGGCTGTGGCAGAGGATGTTCTCGGTGAAGACAAACGAGATATCACGGATCAACTTTCCTCCCTTGGCTTATATGGTTTGCGCTATAACTGTCCGACTAATGGGGCTATTGTCCTATTTGGAAAGAATCCTGAGCGACACGTACATGGGGCGTATATTCAATATGTTCGCTTCAAGGGTAAGGATCGTGCGAGCGATATTCTCAACGAGCATAAGTTTAGTGGAAATCTTTGTAGGGTATTGCCTAAGATTGATGCTTTTGTCGAGACAAGCATCTCTCAAAAGCGTCCTATTCCCGTGAGTGTACTTCGGGAAGAAACAGTTTCTAAGTACCCATACTGGGCTACTCGAGAGTTGTTGATGAATGCCATTATGCATAGGGATTACGAAGGGAATGCACCTATTCAGTTTTATGAGTATGACGACCGTATCGAGATTCAAAACCCTGGCGGATTATATGGCAAGGTCAGTCCCGACAATTTCCCCAATGTGAGTGATTATCGGAATCCCTTTATTGCCGAAGCAATGAAAGTTTTGGGCTATGTAAACCGATTCAGCCGTGGAGTCTACCGAGTTCAGAAGGAGTTGGAAGAAAACGGTAATGGGCAAGCCTCTTTTGATTTTTCATTGATTACAGCTTTTCGAGTAGTTGAGAACGTTTCTCAAAAGTATTTTGAAGAGGGTTTTGGAGGAGAAACTACCGAAGAAAAGTCCAAGAAAGGCCCAAGAAAAGCCCAAGAAAGACCCAAGAAAAGCCCAAGAAATATAGAGGATGAAATATTAGATGAAATAAAAAACTTTCCGCAAGTTACAAGGAAAGATTTAGCCAAAAGGTTAAACAGAACGGAGGACAGTATTCGTTATTATCTTAGGAGGATGGTTAAAGAAGGAGTAATCAAGCACGAAGGCTCTACAAAGGCTGGAAAGTGGATAATACTCAAATAGAATAAGAGAATAGAGTGGCGCAGTGCAAAACAGTGTATTGTATTTTAGAGTAGCTATTAGTGTAGTTCTATATTGTTAGAGGTAGGAAAGACACAGCGAACCAGATGGTAGAGTAGAAATTTAATCTGAATAAAATATGGAATTACAAACAGAACGTTTAATTTTGAGACCATGGCTAGAGAAAGATGCCGAAGCACTTTACAAGTATGCGCAAAACCCTAATATTGGTCCAATAGCCGGTTGGCCGCCACATACGAGCATTGAGAATAGTCGTGAGATTATTAAGAGCGTTCTTTCGACTCCTGAAACTTATGCTGTTGTATTGAAAGCGACAGGAGAAGCAATCGGTAGTGTTGGAATAATGACGGCAAGAAGTGAAACTTACTCCGCAAAAATGGCAGATACCGAGTGCGAAATAGGCTTTTGGATCGGAGAGCCATTTTGGGGACAGGGTTTGATACCCGAAGCTGTAAATGAGCTACTTCGATATGCTTTTGATGACCTAAAGCAGACTACCGTTTGGTGTGGTTATTTTGATGGAAATGAAAAATCAAGGCGTGTACAAGAGAAATGCGGATTTACTTACAGCCACACAGAACACGACAAAGCAGTTCCATTATTGAATGAATTTCGCACAGAACATTTCACGAAACTCACATTAGAAAATTGGAAAAGGCTGAAAGGCAGATAAACGTTCTCCTCAATCCTACTTTTATCCCCTCAAGCTTGTAGGTATGCTTTAGGCATACCATTATGTTCAGAATTTCCATTGATGTTGATAGGGTCGTGAGAGAATGCACAATCATAATCAACGACATTCGACTATAATCGACTGTAATCGACTTGAACGAGCGCAGCTCATATTATCTTTGCAACCAAACGAAAGCGTTCATAGATATTTTGATGAGGAGCTTGGGATAATCGAGTATAGATGATAGGATACTGTCTGAGTATTGATGAGGCATTATATATCCCTTTTTCAGAAACACAAAAAGCACCTCCTAAAACAGATAGGAGGTGCTTTTTATTTGTGATAAAGACCGAGTGTTTTCGATCTACTCGCAATTACTCTTCCATGCGGATAGCAATCTTGCCTCTGTAGTAACCACATTCACCACAGATGGTGTGGTATACGTGCCATGCACCACAGTTGGGGCAAAGTGCGAGTGTTGGAGCTGTAGCGTGATCGTGCGAACGTCTCTTCGCTGTTCTGGTCTTTGACTGTCGTCTTTTAGGATGTGCCATGTCTGATCTATTTTAATTGTTATTACTTCTTCTTACTAACAGCCTTTCGGAGGTCTGCCCACAGCGGGTCTTCTTCTTGAGAAGGCTCATCGGCATCAGGTGCGCTTGAGACCAAGAACTTTACCATCTCGGGATCGCAGTCTTCGATGTCATGCATACGTTGCAATGGCAATGAGAGAACGATCATCTCAAACATCAACATGGAGATGTCATACTTGGGATCTTGTGCATTAAGGATGATGGTCTTATCATCTTCGTCGCACAACTCTTCACCCAAATCAAAGGACACCTCCTCTTCGACATCTACATCAAGTCGAACAGGTGCCAAACATCTGTCACATGGAACAGTCACTGTCCCCTCAAAGGAGAATGTAACTTTGTAAAGATCACGTACGGGCTCAATGAGCACAGTAGCCGACACATCGCCGTTGGAGATGCTATCGGAGCTCATCATTGCCCAATACTCTTGATCGAGTTGGAAGTCAATCGTTTTGGGCGATTTAATCGGATGAGTGAAGTCTAATATGTACGTTTCTCTACGATCCATGATACAGTAAAACTGTGCAAAGTTACACTAAAATAAGCGGATTTACAAGTCAAGAACTCAAAAAATATAGGAATTAAGAAGGCATAGGAGACATCATATTTATTGCCATAACAAAGTTGCCTTTCATCCCAATAGAGCGTAATCCGAGACACTCATTTCTCTTGATCTAAAAAGAAAAGAAGCCACACGGGCTCTGAGACTACCTTATCTCCAAAGCACTCGCCATAAAAGATATGCGGCAGTATGCAGCTCATAGTGCCACTCAGGCCTTTCTGCCCTGCTTCATGCCTTATATTTGCTCATACTGATAATACAATAATGGGGTTGTGTCAAAACAGATTTTGACACAACCCCATTGTCATATACTGAATAATAGGACTCTCCGCCTTGAGTGACACAAGCCCTTAGCTCGTGCTTAAATCACTTGCACATTATCCCCATTCATGGGATACTCTGAAGCGGGCGTGATGAGTTTGTACCCCTTACCGTGGATATTGATGATCTCCACACGTGGGTCATCCTTGAGGAGCTTGCGAAGCTTGGTAATGTAGACGTCCATACTGCGAGCATTGAAATATGAATCTTCGTTCCAAATGCTCTTGAGGGCATAGTTACGCTCAAGGATTTCGTTAGCGTGAGCGCAAAGGAGATTGAGAAGCTCACACTCCTTTGTGGTCAACTTGGTCACCTTTTCGCCTATGGTCAAGGTCTGCTTCTGAGTGTCAAAGAGAAATTCGCCGACCTTATAGAATGGCACTTCCTTAGCCTTTTTACCCTTGACACGGCGCAAGACAGCCTCGATACGGAAGATGAGTTCTTCCATGCTGAAAGGCTTGGAGAGATAGTCATCCGCACCGAGTTTGAAGCCCTCAAGCACATCTTCTTTCATTGTCTTTGCGGTCAAGAAGATGATAGGCATATCAGGATTGATCTCCTTGATGTCTGCCGCAAGAGAGAAGCCGTCTTTCTTAGGCATCATCACGTCGAGGACACAGATGTCGTAAGAATCCGATTCCTTGACGAAGTTTTTATACCCGGCTTCACCGTCAGTGAATAGAACTGCATCATATCCCTTGGCTACCAGATATTCACGAAGCAACATCCCCAGATTTTCGTCATCTTCGCAAAAGAAGACTCTCATTTTTTGTTCCATAATTTACTTAGTATTTATAAGTGGCAAAATAATTATAAACTTTGTTCCCTTACCGAGCTGACTTTCCGCTCGGATATCGCCCCCATGATCACGAACGATCTTACTCACATACGCCAGACCGAGGCCAAAACCCTTGACGTCATGGACGTTCCCCGTAGGCACTCGGAAAAAGCGATCGAAGACCTTCTTCAAGTATTCTTTTTTGATCCCTATACCATTATCTTGGATGTAGATACACAGCTTATTACCTTCGTTATAAGTACCGACCGTCAGTTGTGGGGGCACATCAGGACGACGGTACTTGATGGCATTGTCGAGAAGGTTGAAGAGGACATTGGTGATATGCATCTCATCGACATATACATCTGTATCAGTGGCATCAAGCTCGATGCCGATACCACCACCGTAGCTCTCGGTCTTGATGCTGAACGTATTCACGACAGACATAAGTAGCTCTTGAATATCGACTTCCTTGAATTTGAAAGCGATTTTCTCCTTGTCGAAGAGAGACATCTGTAGTACTTTCTCGATGAGGAAGTTGAGACGTTTACCCTCGTCGGCTATGGAGTTGAGGATATTCTTGGACATCTCGGGGGTCTTGCTCACATCACTATCTCGGAGCATTTGCGAACCGAGGATGATGGTCGAGACCGGCGTCTTGAGCTCGTGCGTCATATTGTTGATGAAATCGGCTTTCAGTTCGGCCAACTTCTTCTGACGCAAGATGATGATAATGGTGATGACTGAGAAGATAAACAGGAGTGTTGTGAAGATCAGCGAAGGTATCATCAGATCCATTCGTCCCGAGATATAATCCTGTTTACCGGGGAAGTAAACCTTCAGGAAATGCAGATCAGAGGGGTTGTCATTAGGGAATAAAACCTGAGTATACACTTCACCCGGCTTATTTGCAGGCACTCGACCATTCGAGAAAAACACCTGATTACTGTAATTGACCACTTCGTATACGCAGTGCAACCCTACCCCTCTCTTGGATAGATGCTCGCTCATGTAGGTCTCCAACTGATTTTGGGTCACACGGTCATAAAACGGTGTGGGAGTACCTTTCATCACCATTTTTATGGCATACTCCTTAAACTTATCTTGGATATACCCCAGCTGACTGATCAACTGATTTTGGATAAGACTTGAAGTCGCAAGAAATCGGTCACTGCTTTTAGACCTTGGATTGAGTGGGTCTATGGGCAACTGATCCAACTGAAAACTTTCGGAATACTTAAGAGGATCGGGGTATCGCCCAAATTTACTGGGATAGACAACATCAGTCTTGATCTGATCATCGATCCACCGATGTATCTCGTCAGTCTCCAAGGAAGTATTGACTTGGTAGAGAGCGAGGTAGACTGACTCGTTGAACTGCTCATTTCGGTACTGATACATGACATTGATATAGTTGATCTGCATGAACAGCAGACCGCCAAATGCAGAAAGCATCACTATAATCAACAACCATATCGTAGACCTTCTCATACTCGCAAATTACGCATTTTTCCGACGCGAATTAACACAATAATTGTTAATCTTTAAGGTTTAATCTGTTAATATTTACTCTCTTTTTATTCGATTATTTTCTCTATTTGTACTCTAACAGAGACAGATACCTAAGCGATGTAGAGTCATTACACTCATCACAAGAGAGATCGATATCCTCATGTATATGCAGATCCCGGTTGACACAGAAGAGACGCCGAACCATCTTACATACTGCTCCCACATCGTGCGAAACGATGAGGATTGCAGAATGCTTGTTGATCTCCGGGAGAAGCTCATAGAGCTGAGACTCGAAGTGCTTATCCACATAGGTATTGGGCTCGTCCAGGATCAGCAGCGTAGGCATCGCCACGATAGCTCTGGCGAGCAACACTCTCTGCAACTGTCCGCCCGAAAGCTCTCCGATAGGACTTCGAGCGTATGCCATCATCCCGACCCTTTCGAGTGTTTCCAGTACCATCCGTCTATCATCCTTCGAGAGATGTATCTTTCCTGACTTCATGAGGCCGTACCCGACAACACGTTCGACCGATATAGGGAAGGCCTTGTCTATCGCATTCTGCTGTGGCACATAGCCAATCCCGAGCGAGGATACACGATGTCCCCGAGCATCAAAGTAGTCAATATGTCCTGCGGAAGGGGCGATCAGCCCCAATACCGCCTTCATCAACGTCGTCTTACCTCCACCATTGGGACCTATCACTCCGATAAAGTCCTTGTCATAGATGCTGAAAGAGACATCCTTCAGGATAGGAGCATCCTCGTAACCCACAGAAATACCGTGGGCTACGAGGATGTTTTTTTTATCTATACAAGTATTATTCATCTTTTTGGGAAGCAAAAGCGTCAATCAACAGACGGATCTGCCCCATCCAATCCTCATCGAGAGGACGGATCAAGACCGTCTTTGCTCCGATCTCTTTTGCGACAATCTCTGCATTCTTGACGTCAAACTCTTCTTGGATAAACACCAATCGCACACCATCGGCCTTGGCCTTGCCAATCAAGTCACTCAAGTGGGCAGGAGTCGGCTCTTTTCCCTCTCTTTCGATGGCACGCTGATCAAGATGCCACTCATCCGCAAAATAACTCAACGAAGGATGATAGATGATAAAGGCACGATGCTCAAGGTCATCAAAGAGCTCACGACACTCTCTTTCAAGAGCTTCGATGTCCCGGATCAGGATCTCATAGTTCGCATGAAATGTGTCGGCATCTCCGGGGTACATCTCCACAAGTCCCTCGTATATTCCTTTGGCAATCGCCTTTGCTCCCGTGATAGAAGACCAGAAGTGAGGATCCCCATGCACATGTCCATCATGACAGTGATCACAAGAGTGCTCTTTCAGAGGCAGATGCGAGGAGATATCGATGCACTTTATGTCCGCATTTTGTTCCTTGATTGCAGTGAGCCACATGTGCTCGAAAGGCAAAGAACCCATATAGAAATAAAGATCAGAGTGCGCGATGGCAGCTATATCCCTTGGTGTCGGATCGTACATTTCAGGATTTGCATCCTTAGGCACAAGGACATTCACTTGATAACCCTCACCGGCTATACGCCCGACGAAGAAACGTTCGGGAGCGATGCTCACGGTGATCACAGGCTTGTCGGACTTCTTTGCCGTACAAGCTGTCATCAATAGTGCCATAAGAGGAAGAAAAAACAATAACCCTTTCAACAATCTTTTCATATCAATTCAAATCAACTTTTGTTCTAAAAAACAACATCCCACAATCAGGATATTATACAAATATACATATTTTTGTGCAACACAAGCCACACAACTGAATAAGAAAGGCCTGCAAGAAAATACCTTGCACGCCTTTCTTTATCCCTTACCATCATCAGGAGAGGAAGATATCAATACGGAGCGGGCATATCACAGATGGCAGCACACTCGTCGGGTCCCATGGACTCATGATCCATCGTCATCACCTGGTGAGTGAAGGCCTTCCATTGCTTGTAAGCACGTCCGAGCGTCTCGACGATCTTATCCTCGTCGAAGATCCCATCCATCATGAAACCATGATTGAAGTACATCGTAGGCACAAATCTCGGACAAGCCTGCGAAGCCGTCGCCTGATCATTCACGACATCTGCCATGTACTCACTTGAGGCCAATACGCGTTCCACATCAGCTTTATCGAGACCACCCTCGACAGCCACACGCACGATCTCCGAAGTCTTGGAGAAGTCCGTACCATCGGTGAAGTATCCCTTGCCGAAGGCCTTTGCGACGGGCAGCACAAGATCCTTGTCCGTTGCCAACTTCATCACACGAGCCACCTCTGTCGAGTTGACGATACGCGCCTTTTCGAGCCCATAGATCAGCCCTTCCTTCTCTGCCATCTCCTTGAGGATGGCAATCTTTTTGTCGAGCCGTTCACCGTCATTGCCATAGTGGTGCATATGATCGAGGAAGGAAATACTCTGCCCCACCTCCAACTCGGGATGGAGGATATTGCTCTTCCAACGGACATGCACCTCATCCCTATGCTCAAATCTCTCCAATGCCCTCTCAAGGACGTGCTCGCCGAGATAGCAGAAAGGGCACATCACGTCACTCCAGTAGTGGATGATCATCTTTTTCATTATATATCTTGTCTATTATCTGTTATGGTTTGGTAAAAATTCTCTCTTTCAAGACCGAAGAAGTGAACATCAAGCCACTTCCTTAGGCTTCTTGATGGCTTTGTATATGAAGACAGCCAGCACCACGACGACCACCGCCACGATGACCAAGCTCACCTCCCTGCTGTGCTGATGAATATAGTCCATGAGTTGCTCACGAGGTACGATCGAAGCCGCGTAGTACCCGAGGGCTGCCAAAACAGCATTCCATATACCACCCCCAAGCGCGGTAAAAAGGATAAACTTCGACAACGACATACGAGCCAAGCCTGCAGGTATAGAGATCAGCTGACGTATCCCGGGGATAAGACGACCGACAAAAGTGGAAATCGAACCGTTACGGGCAAAGAAGCCCTCGGCCTTCTCCACCTTGGCAGAGTCGATCAGACAGATCGCCCCCAACCTGCTGTTGGCAAATCGATAGATGAGAGGTCGCCCCAGCCACATCGCCAAGCCATAATTGATCAAAGCCCCGAAAACGGCACCCAGCGTCCCGAAGAAGACCACCAGATATACATTTAGGTCACCCGATGAAGCTGCCATATAGGCTGCCGGCGGGATCACCACTTCCGAAGGGAATGGGATGAACGAACTCTCTATCGTCATCAAGAGAGTGATCGTGAAGTAGTTGAGGTGCTCCAGACACCATTCGATAAAGGGCAAAGACTCCATACTCAGCATCTTTTATTTTTCACCCTTTATAAACACTATTTCCCCCCTTTTGGTTCATTTTTCTGCAATCAAAACAGTTCCTAACATTCATACTCCCCCTGTAAGTTCCGGTATGATTTAAAACCTTCCCCACTCAATAATAGTAAAGTGCATAAGAACTTGGCAAAGAGAAACAACCTCTGTCGAGACGATAGGCCACCTCGGTGGAAAGGGCACCATGTGCCTACATGGGCATTTCACAGGCTCTGACAGAAGACTTTCCGACGCCCGACAGAACATCTTCTGTCGCCTGAATGAACAACTCTTCAGGGAGTATGTCACCGGTCAGTATCATCGAAAAAAATAAAAAGAAGGCGAGTTTCGCTCTCTCATCAAATTCTTGTATTTTTGTGTGAAGCTCCTTATGGAGCTATTTTTTCTACCAACCATATCAGACATTAAGCATATAAATATGAAGACATTAGTTGTCGTAGGACACCCAAATCTCTCTAAATCAAAGATCAACCGAAGCTGGGTCAAGGGGCTCAGGCCTTACGAGGGGGAAGACCTCCGCATCCACATCCTCACGGATGTGATCAGGGCGGACAAAAGTTTCGATCTGGCGAGTGAGCAAGCACTCTTGGCACAATACGATCGCATCATCCTACAGTTTCCACTCTATTGGTACATGGTACCGGGGATCATGAAGGAATGGATGGACACGGTATGGGCCGAAGGATGGTGCTATGGTGACGGCGGAGTGCACATGGAGGGCAAGATCATCGAGGTGGCAGTATCCTGTGGTGCTCCGGACTTTGTCTTCGACGAAAAGACTCCGGGCAACATTTCGCTCGAAAAATATATGTCATTCGTGATAGGTAGTGCAGGCTTCGTGCGTGCCAAAGCTGGCGGAGTCTTTGCATTCTACGGCGCAGGCATGCCGGATGTGGACAGCCGTATCGAAAAGAATGTCAAGGACTACATCGACTTTGTGACCAAGAAATAATTCGCCCAAAAGAGCCGACTCTTTTTTGAGCAAAACATAATAAAAACAACATTTCTTATGATCCAACTAAATGTACATGACGAATGCGGGACACTCAAGACCGTGGTCGTGGGGCTGGGCACAGAGCCCGGCAGACGCCCTACTCTGACAGAGGCCTATGATGCGAAGTCTTACAACTCCCTCATCCAAAATATATACCCTTCTGACGACGCTCTCGAACGTGAAGTTAAGGGTCTTGCAGAGACTCTTACAGCTCAGGGGATAGAGGTCCTTCGCCCCGAAAGCATCCACGACTGCAATCAGATCTTTGCTCGTGATGTGGCATTTGTCATTGAAGATAAGATCATCCGTGCCAATATCATATCCGATCGTGCGGCGGAACTACAAGCCTATGACAAGATCTTTGCAGACATCGATCCGGCCAAGGTCATCACCCCTCCCTCACACGTACACATCGAAGGCGGAGACGTCCTCTTGTATTTTGACAAGATTTTCCTCGGCACTTACCTATCGCCCAACTACTCCCAATACAAGATGGCGAGGACCAACAAGTATGCCATAGGCTTCCTCAAGGATCTTTTCCCACATAAGGAGATCATCCCTTTGGAATTGGTCAAGCACGACACCGATCCTTACACAGGGGTGCTACACCTTGACTGTTGTTTCCAACCCATCGGAGGAGACAAGTGTATCCTCTTCCCCGGAGGGTTCCGTCACAGAGAGGATTGGGAGTACTTGGTCGAACTCTTCGGGGTCGAAAACACGTTCATCATCACTCGTGAGGAGATGTTCCAGATGAACCCCAATGTCTTCAGCCTTTCGCCCACAAAGGTCGTCATCGACAGCACCTTCACTCGTCTCAAAGGCTGGCTCAACGCTCGTGGCATAGAGACCGTCGAAGTAGCATACAGAGAGGTATCCAAGCTCGGTGGTCTGCTCCGCTGCACGACCCTCCCCCTACGTAGAGAATACAAGTAACCCCCTCCATGGCAAAGAAGGACAACAAGATCGTCTACCTATGCTCTTCGTGTGGTGATGACTTCCCCAAATGGGTAGGCAAGTGCCCATCTTGCGGAGCATGGAATACCCTCAAGGAGTACACTGTCCGTCCGGAGTCAACGAAGAATCGTGCTGTGACAGATCTTTTGGACAGACGACCTATACCACTCAATGAGGTCTCGGGCGAGGAGGCTCCGAGGGTAGACATGTTGGACGGTGAGCTCAACCGAGTGCTGGGTGGGGGGCTCGTCAAGGGTTCTCTCGTACTTATCGGAGGAGAGCCGGGAATCGGCAAAAGTACCCTTGTCCTTCAGTCCGTTGTCCGACACAACAGTCTCAACACTCTCTATGTCTCAGGCGAAGAGAGCCCGGGACAGATCAAACTCCGTGCAGACAGACTGATCGATACTGAGCAGTGCAACCAATGCAAACTCTTCAGTGAGACTGATCTCGATCTCATCATACAGACAGCCATCAATGAGCAACCCGACCTCTTGGTCATCGACTCCATACAGACCATGCAGACGGCCTCTGCGGACTCATCGGCAGGCAGCCTCACGCAGGTCAAAGAATGTACATCTGCCCTTCTTGCCTTTGCCAAAGAGTACAATATACCCATCCTCATCATCGGACACATCACCAAGGATGGCAACCTTGCAGGTCCAAAGATCATGGAGCACCTTGTGGATACCGTCCTACGCTTCGAGGGTGATCAGAACCACCAGTACCGCATCTTACGTAGTCTGAAAAACCGCTTTGGGAACACTTCCGAGATAGGCATCTACGAGATGAGATCGGAGGGACTGAGGGAAGTATCCAACCCGTCCGAACTACTACTCACGGGATCTGATGACACCCTCAGCGGTGTCTGCATCGCGGCCACCATCGAAGGTGTACGCCCTCTCCTCATCGAGGTACAAGCCCTGGTCAGCTCGGCCATATATGGTACACCCCAACGCTCTGCGACGGGTGCTGATATCCGTCGTATGAATATGTTGCTCGCAGTGCTCGAAAAGCGTGCGGGATTTAAGCTCATCCAGAAGGATGTCTTCCTCAACATAGCCGGAGGACTACGTATCTCAGACCCGGCACTCGACCTTTCGATATTGGCTTCGGTCCTCTCCTCCAACCTTGACCTGCCCATCCCTCGACATGTCTGTGTAACGGGAGAAGTCGGTCTGAGTGGTGAAGTGAGAGCGGTCTCACGTATCGATCAACGCATCAGCGAAGCAAAAAAAATCGGTTTCTCGACCATCGTCATTCCTAAGGACAACACCAAGGGTATGGACTTCTCCGGCGTCGGTATCCGAGTGGTACCGGTGTCTCGAGTCGACGAAGCCTTCAGATTTCTCTTCAAAGAAGCCTGACCCACAAGCCTCCGGAAGGATCACCAAAAGTTGTAAAAGACAATAAATCGAATCATCCGAAACAAAAAAAGAAGTCGTTTGACTTAATATATTAAGTCAAACGACTTCTTTTTTACTCATATTACGAGCTATAGGTGTCCGTTGTTACTCAGAATATATTGAGAGCGTTTCGAGCGGGACCTCTCCAATGAGTGAAGCAACCTGGGCAAAGGATCCCCCTTTGGTCGAAAGGATACGCTTCGTCTGCGCCAAAGCTAAAAGTTCGCCAAAAGCATTGATACACCCTTTGGGCGTATCCATGGACGACAGCGTGTGAGGCATCAAGATTCGTCCCGAAAAGATCACCGACAGTCGTTCGCGCTCTTCCACCATATCCGAAGCGATGAAAAAAGACACACTCGGATCATCCTCGATCATCGCCTGCATCCGCTTGATAAATAGCTCGATCGGACTATGGTTCTGTCGCTCCTGTTGCTGATTGCCATCGAGATGGACACCGATGACGTTGTCTGTCCAACCGGAGAGGTTCGAGCGAAAAGCATTCTTCACCTCCACAGTCGCCTCCAAATCCTTAAACATCTGACTGTGATCACCGAAAGAAGTGGCAGAAGTCAACAAGATACGCTCCCCACCTCGGAAGTACTCTTTGAGACGCCCCGAAGCAGTCCTGCTTACCGTCTCAATCTCTTTGGGAGAGATACACCTATCGTACCGAAAGAACACAAAAGGATAGGACAGATAACCATTGCCCGTATGAGGACGGTCATTGAAAAACCAGTCTTTGGCTGTCGCCTCACGTATCGAAATCCCTGCCTCCTTGATGACCGGTGCAAGGGTGAATAGTCGATAAGATGGGCAGTACAACCTTTCGTTGGAAAACCAGATGATCTCCATCTCTCGCTCTGCCTCAAGTGCCATCGAGATGGCCGAGGCTATCACCTTGAGACGGTCTGTCAGTCCACCGACGGGCACGAGTGTCAGTCTTTCTTTCTTCATAGTACAGTCAGTTGGTCAGTAATACCTCTTATATGCCGGGCCAATGCTTTATGGTGACGGTGCGCTCCACCTCGTTCTCGACATCATCGGGCAGAAGGTGGAAGAAGTCGACACCGACCTCATCCTGCAACTCTTTGATCGTACGGCGATAAGCAGGAAGGATCGCAGTACTGGTATATTCCTTATGATCAAAGATAAAACCAATGGCCGAATACTTACCATCCTTTATCTTGAGGAGTGCCATGTACCACTTCTTTGCGACCGGTACAGTGACCTTGTTTCCTTTCGAGGTGATATACCCGATGATGTCCGAAGGCTTGTCTATAGTGATCCCTTTGACGACGTACAGTGTGTCAGCGAGGTTGGAGCTACGCCCCCAGTTGGCGACTTTATTCTCCAGCTCTTGCCAAATATATTGATTGAACTTTTTACCTATCTGAGGAGCAATATTTGAATAATAGAAGGTCTGGTCATTCGCCTCTTTACTAAAGACTCGGTCGTTGCTTGCCACCATGTGCCCACGATCCATATCAATGCCTTGAAAATAAGGATAAGTCCCCATAGCCGTGAGCCCTAAGAGCTTCGGATCATCACTCCAAGTATCTTGTCTTTTGACATTCTTAGGACGGGTTTCGTCATCAAATCGGAAAGCCACCCAACGGCTCTGATGCTTGGACAAGACAAATTCAAGACAGTAGTTCATCACTTCCTTACCGGCTGTGGTACGGGCATAGTGCGCGACGAAGCGAGAGTCGGCATCTCCCGAGAGTTTCGGTATCTCAAGGCGAGAAGCGAGGGCAGGATCAGGCGTAATCTCGTTGGCTTTGAGCTGAACAAGCGTCAAAGTCTTTGTGAGACCGTTTGAAAAATCGACTTTGATCTCCGCCCTGCGTTCAGCACCCTCATTGCGTCGGATGAATAGAGTGATCGAACTGTTTCCATTACCGGACAAAACATCTGCTTCGACAAAGTCTTGGTCTGAAGACAGCGTGAGCGTCCAGCCATGATTTGTGGCGATGTTGACAAAGATCTGAGTTTCTTGAAATCCGACCTTGTTACCATTCACGAACCGAGGATCGAATGCAACAGAGCTCTCATCCTCCGGTTGGGGTGGTTTGTGGTCGCAACTTGAGCATTGCAAAAACAGCAGCATCACAAGGGATGCCATGGCGAGTATATTTATATTCCTTTTCATACAAGTAAAACAAGTGAAGAGACACAAACGTTTGAAGAGAGACCTCTTTTTAGACAGTAAACACACTCTTGTACATTCTTTCAGACGAGAGAATGCGTTCTATCTCGAGATAGAATAGAATCTGTTGTCTAAGTTTTGTCTGTGTTGTGGATTATTTTTTAGGGAGTTGCTTGAGAAGATTGGTCACTCCGTCTTCCAAAAGATCGATCACGAGGTCGAACCCCTTAGCTCCACCGTAATAGGGATCCGGGATGTGATCGTAATCAGGATGCGAGGTGAGGTAGTCCGCCATACGGACGATCTTCCGAGAGGCTTCGACACTTGGAGCTTTGTCGTACAGGGCACGGATATTACTGTCATCCATACCGACAATGAGATCAAAGTCCTCGAAGTCTTGGTAGGTCACGGGACGAGAGATTGAGGTCACGGCATAACCTCGTTCGCCACCGTGCTTGCGCATACGAGGATCAGCCTTGTCTCCCTCGTGATAACCCATGATGCCGGCAGAGTCCACTTCGAGATGCTCCAATCCTTGAGACTTGATCAACTTGTCTGCCACAGCCTCGGCCATGGGCGAACGACAGATGTTGCCAAGACAAACAAAGAGTATTTTGTATTTGAGATTCATAAATTTGGAAAAAGTTTTTATTGGTGATTGATTTGTTTTTATAGCGGATCAACGTCGAAATAGATACGTGTAGCTCTCGCCGCCTTATCAGCAAGAATCTCTCCGGCAAGGTCTTCCAAATATCTCCGCATCGCTCGAAGATCTTCGTCGATAGGGATCATGAAGGTAAGCTTGTATCCTGCTTCGACCCATTTCTTCCGGACAGGCAGGGGGGCAGGACCGAAGACACTGAGTTCGGTGAGTTGCTGAGCTCGATCAACGAAGAGAGTGGCCAAGTCGTAAGCCTGTCGCTTGTCCGAAGACTCGACATAGGCATCTATCATTCGAGAGAAAGGGGGATACTTGACCAAGGCACGTTGTTGGAGCTCATGCTCGAAGAGAAGGTTATAGTCCTTTGCCTGAAAAGCAAGAAGTGCATTTTGGTGCTCTGAAAGATACTGAATGATGAATTTTCGGAGCTTGGGTGCCTCGTTCTGACAATGACAGAGAAGTCGATAAGCCCTTTCGTTTGCCCTGAAGTCATGCTTCATGGTGAGCAGATCAAACTGGACAATGACAATGAGCGAAAGGGCGCGTAATATCTTCCGGGGGATCTCATAATCCGAGGAGAGTAGGATATCCGACGCCATACCCTCGGCTTCGCTCTCTTCTCCAATGACGGTCGTGGAAACTTCCGGATAGATATAGCGCACTTCCTGAGCGAGCCTCTCGATGCCTGTTCCTCCAAACGTAAGAGAGGTCTGTCCACAATCGGGACAAGAGTGTGGGACGGCATCGTGATGTCCGCAAAGAGGACAGACGATATTTTTGTTGTTTTCAAAGTAGCGATAGGTCACATTGCATTGGGGGCATTCGAGCGTCATACCACAGTCTTCGCAAGTGACATATCGGGCATAGCCTTTGCGATGTAGGAGAAGAAGTGCCTTTCCTCCCGCTTGTATGTTTTCACGTAGTGCATCCAAGACCTCGAAGGAGAGGAGACGACCACGAACTTTATTTTTCTTGAAAGAGTCTTTGAGCGATATGAGTTGGAGCGTAGCAGAGTTGTTATCAGGCTCTCGGGAGGGTAGGTTCAGATAGGCATAACGCCCCTCGTGAGCAAGAAGCTGTCGCTCCACCGAAGGCGAAGCCGTGGTCATGATTGCTTGTGCTCTGCAATACTTGGCAAGCACAAGGGAGACATTGAGGGCGTTGAATCTCGGTGCAGGTTCAAACTGGCGATAACCAACGTGCTCTTCATCAAGGATAATGACGGTCTTCAGAGCCCGAAACGGCAGCCATACCGCCTTGCGTAAGCCCACATAAAGGCCCGAAGCACCTTGAAGTGCTTCGTACCATGTGTTGTTACGTTTGTATGGTGGGATGTTTGAGTGAAAAGGAAAGAGCGAGTGCTCGGAATAGTAAGAGATGAGGAGAGGTTCAAGTTCGTGCAAAGCCTCCTGAGTTGGGCAGAGCAACAAGACTTGGCCACCAGCCCTCATGGCTTCGGAGATGAGAGCATAAGGAACTCTTTGACTCAGACTTGAGGCTTCAATATGAGCCAACACAATCGGAGCATCGGGGTATTGCACTTTGAGCGATGAGGATAGGGCGTCCTCCACGAGAGGCTCTTGTATCTGCCTGTGTTGTTGTATATCAAGAAGGACTTCCTGTTCCTCAAAGACCCCCAGATCTCTGAGTTTTTTGATCACCGCTATACCGACCCCATATCTCTCGGCAAGGGAGATCAATGCGACAGGAAGCAAAGGTGAATCAGCATCACGATCTCGGGATTTGAGACGAGCATCGTGCACCGACACAATCTGCTCAAAGACTCGGATCGCACCACGGCTGCGTTTGAGCATCTCACGTGCATGATCCAACTTGGAGGAGTCTGACAGAAAAGATGAAGATACCCCCCAACCTTTGACAACCTTAGGTCTCGGAGCCATACCCTGCTCGTCGCTTAGGATGATGATCCCTTGGTGAAGGAGTTCGAGTAACAGCTTGAATGTCGTCTCGGGATAAGTTTGTTTGAACTGCTTTAGGGTAAAACGTTTGGGAAGTGCACTCAAGGTTCTGAGCAAGTTGTCGTCCCCACTGGCTTCAAGTCGCTCTTCATCAACCCCATAATGAGCTTCTCCATCAGGACGATAAGCCGCAGGGATCATTGCCTTGAGGACTTCACCCTGACTGCACATATAGTACTCTGCGACCCATTCGAGGAGGGAGATTGAAAAGGTCGGCAGAGGCGGATAGGGATAAATCTCTATGATAGACTTGTAGTTTATCGAAGGATCGGGAGGGACAGACAAGACTCCTACGACAACCCCGGAATAAACTTTACCATGCCCGAAGCTGACACAAACGAGCTTATAAAGAAGTTCTGTGGACTGCATACCCACAGGTACAGCATAAGTGTACCTACACTTTTGCGTCGGTAAGGGCAAGAGGACTTCTACATAGACCGGGGACATGAGGTTGGAAAAAAGCTTACTTCTTAGCTCTATAATAGAAGAATAAAGCTATGGGGACATAAAGGGCATTCGGCATCCATGCCGCGACAAAAGGTGACATAGCCCCACTAATGGCATAGGTACTCGATATCGTAAACAGCAAGATGTACGAGAAGGCGAGAGCCAGACCGAGAGCGATATTGAATCCCATCCCTCCCTTCACCTTGCGTGCAGACAGAGATACCCCGATGAGGGTAAGGATGAAGGCTGCCAACATCGATGCAAACCGTCTATGATACTCGACTTGAAAATTCTTGATATTGCCAAGACCTCTCTTCTTTTGACTCTCAATGTATTGGTGTAATTGGTAAGTCGTGAGGAGCTCATTATCCCCTTCAGAGATAAGCAAGTCCGCAGGTCTGAGTACCATAATTGTGTCCAACTCAGCACCATCTTCAGTGTGCTCGTACAAACCCTCAAAGTTTCGAATGCGATAGTCCTTGATGGTCCAACTATTGTCGCCATTGTAGATGATCCTGTCGGCAGTGAGACGAGAGACAAGGCTACGCCCTTCAAACCGCTCCATGGAGAAGTTTTGTCCCTCATTCGAGCGCGAATCAAACGACCCGAAGAAAGCAAATACATTCGGCGCCACTTCCACTTGAAGGTTATCATCGACGACCACCTTCTTGTCCTTGATGTACTTGTACTGAAATCCTATTCGGGTTTTGTTGAGTTTCGGCAGAATGACACTGCTGAACGAAAAAGAAACCAAACTGATGATCGCTGCCGAAATCATATAAGGCTTCAACAAACGAGTGAAACTCATCCCTGCTGCTTGTATGGCGATAATTTCCGAACGAGCGGCAAGTTTGGAAGTAAAGAAGATGACCGTGATGAAGATGAAGAGAGGTGCAAGAAGATTGGCAAAGTACGGTACCAATGCCAAGTAATAGCTAAAAATAATCTCACTCAAAGGCACTTCGGGCTTCAGAAGATCGGATAGGTTCTCCTGTACATCGATGACGACAATGATCGCCATAATCAGCATGAGGATGAACATGAACGTTCCCAAAAATCGACTGATGATATATCTGTCGATACGGATGATCCCCAAGTATTCGTACATCTTAGTCAGCTTCAATTTCATATTCATCTCGGACTAAAGGCGTTGGGACAAAGCAGGAAGGACGGAGGCTTTCCACTGAGTGAAGTCACCCTGTATAATGTGTTGACGTGCAGTGCGTACAAGATCAAGATAGAATGCAAGGTTGTGTATCGATGCAATCTGAAGTGCCAATATCTCCTGCGACACCATGAGATGTCTCACGTAAGCACGGCTGTAAGTATGATCGACAAAAGAAGTCCCTTGGGGATCAAGGGGAGAGTGGTCGTTAGCCCACTTTGCATTGCGCATATTCATCGTACCCTGCCAAGTAAAGAGTTGGCCATTACGACCGTTACGTGTAGGCATGATGCAGTCAAACATATCCACACCACGCTCGATCCCCTCCAAGATATTGGCCGGGGTACCCACACCCATGAGATAACGAGGCTTATCTTTCGGGAGGACTTCGTTCACGACCTCTATCATATCGTACATGGCCTCAGTGGGCTCACCTACAGAGAGTCCCCCTATGGCATTACCGTCCGCACCGTACTCTGCCACCTTTTCTGCTGCTTGACGCCTGAGGTCTGGATAGACACAGCCCTGAACGATAGGAAAGAGAGACTGACTGTGCCCATATAAAGGTTCGGTCTCGTTAAATCTCTTGAAACAACGATCCAACCAACGCTCGGTAAGAGCAAGCGACTCCTTGGCATACCTATAATCTGCATCTCCCGGAGTACACTCGTCGAAAGCCATCATGATATCAGCCCCTATCGCACGCTCGATATCCATGACCCTCTCTGGCGAAAAGAGATGCTTCGAGCCATCAATATGTGACCTGAAAACAACCCCTTCTTCACTCATCTTACGCCTATGCGTGAGCGAAAAAACTTGAAAACCGCCACTATCTGTAAGGATAGGACGATTCCAACTATTAAAACGATGGAGACCACCTGCACTCTTGAGGACATCCACACCCGGCCTGAGATATAGATGATACGTATTGCCGAGAATAATCTCTGCACCGATATCATCCTTAACCTCATGCATATGTACAGCCTTGACCGATCCTACCGTACCCACAGGCATGAATATAGGGGTATGTATATCTCCGTGATCTGTATGCAAGACCCCGGCACGTGCCGACGAGCGGCTATCTGTTGCTTCTATATCAAATTTCATAGTCTACAAATTTACACACATTTGAGAGATATCACAAGTACAAGAAATCATGACAAGGAGAGCATTTCTGTATCAACACATCTCTAAAAAATCTTTCGATTTTATTGGAAATCATCGATATCCTCAAGAGAAAAGATAAATAACGTCAGTTCGATATAAGGAGGAGATATAATGTGTTGATTATAAAAATGTTTAGTTTTTCATGAAGGATTTTTATGTGCTTATATTGCGTTCAGATGTCTTTTCATTTGTGTCTGAGCCCCAAAGACTTATCTGTTGGCTCTTCTTTGCGATTATCCTATTGAAATAGAGCGTAAAAACAGCTTGATTTACACGTGTTTACTCGTTTTGTGGAGTATTTCCTTATATCGAACTGGCGTTAAATATGTACCTTTGTACCACCATTTAAATAATATCTCCCAAACAAAAACAATTAATATGACAATTCAAAAGATACGGATAGCCGTTGTTGGGCTTGGTAATATCGGGCGTTATGCCATCGAAGCCATCGAAGCCTCACAAGACTGTGAGCTCGTTGGGATCGTAAGACGATCGGTTACAGAACTTCCCCCACAATATCAAAAGTACACACAAGTCACAGACATATCCGAATTGGGTAAAGTTGATGTAGCCATCATATCTCAGCCCACACGAGCTGTACCCGAAGTTGCTTCAAGCATCCTTGCCAAAGGTATAAACACAGTCGACAGTTTTGACATTCACGGTGAAATCGTATCTCTACGTCGCAATTTGGATGCAGTTGCCAAAGCCAATGGGACAAAAGCGATACTTGCCGCAGGTTGGGATCCCGGTAGTGACTCGGTCATAAGGACACTTATGCAGGCTATGGTACCTCAAGGGATCACTTACACCGACTTCGGACCTGGTATGAGTATGGGGCACAGCGTTGCTGCCAGAGCCATCGAAGGCGTGGCAGACGCTCTATCTATGACCATACCTGTAGGGACATCCATCCATCGCCGTATGGTCTATGTACAGCTCAAAGAAGGCTATACACTTGAGGATGTATCCGCACGCCTCAAGGCCGATGACTATTTCTCTCATGACGAGACACACGTCATCCAAGTCAACTCCATCAATGATCTGAAAGATGTGGGGCATGGCGTCAATATGAGTAGAAAAGGAGTTAGTGGAAAGACCCACAACCAGCTCCTGCACTTTGATATGAAGATCAATAATCCGGCCCTCACAGCTCAAATTCTTGTAGCTTGTGCACGTGCAACAATGCGTCAGATGCCAGGTGCTTATACCCTCCCCGAAGTTCCCCCAATAGATCTTCTACCAGGAGAAAGAGAAGAGTGGATCGGCAAACTTGTCTGATGATAAAAGTTTTACATGTTGACATTAAATCCCTGAAAGCAAACTGAACTGCTTTCGGGGATCTTTATTTTACAACCGCAAAGATATGATGAGACTCAAGCCCCCGAGTCGATTATCGTCGATTGCAGTCCTATCCCGTCGATTATCATCGATTAAAGTCGAATGAGTAGAAAGAGGGTGATCAAGGGGCGATCGGATCGGCAGGGAACTAAACAACAAAAAAGAGAGAGCTTCGAAGACATCTGTCTCCAAAGCTCTCTCGACTGTAAAAGTGGCGGCTACCTACTCTCCCACTTGCGTAGTACCATC
>NZ_LR134506.1:2100000-2367500 GCF_900638305.1 Porphyromonas cangingivalis | reverse complement strand
TGATTAGCCTTTCACCCCTACCCTCATCTCATCCGAAAACTTTTCAACGTTTAACGGTTCGGTCCTCTATGTAGTGTTACCTACACTTCAACCTGGACAAGGGTAGATCACTTGGTTTCGCGTCTACTGTAAATAACTATCGCCATTTAAAACTCGCTTTCGCTTCGGTTCCGTGTCTTAAAACACTTAACCTCGCTATTCACAGTAACTCGTAGGTTCATTATGCAAAAGGCACGCCGTCACACATTAATTGTGCTCCGACCGCTTGTAGGCAGACGGGTTCAGGGTCTATTTCAATCCTCTGTTCGAGGTGCTTTTCACCTTTCCCTCACGGTACTTGTACACTATCGGTCTCTAAGGAGTATTTAGCCTTGGGAGATGGACCTCCCGGATTCACACAGGATTACACGTGTCCCGCGCTACTCAGGTATCTCGTCATGCAGGTCTTCTGTTTCGAGTAAAGGGCTGTCACCCACTATGGCCGGCCTTTCCAAACCGTTCCTCTACATACCTCCTGTACACTTTATTCGAGACCCTACAACCCCGATATTGCCGAAACAACACCGGTTTGGGCTCATCCCCGTTCGCTCGCCACTACTAAGGGAATAACTATTGTTCTCTTCTCCTATGGGTACTAAGATGTTTCAGTTCCCCACGTTCGCTCAAACACGCATCGTGTCTGTGACGTGCCGTTAAACACGCCGGGTTGCCCCATTCGGAAATCTGTGGATCAAGTCGTATGTGCCAATACCCACAGCTTATCGCAGCTTATCACGTCCTTCCTCGCCTCTTAGAGCCTAGGCATCCACCGTCTGCCCTTATCTGCTTTATATCGAATCTTTACCCGGTGTCCCGAAGGACGCCAAGTTATGTCTTCAACAGCAAAAAAGTAACTTCCTAATGAACTATTACGTTTATTTCGTATACTTCGTAAACTATACTCTTTTAAAAGCATAGCGCCCGAGATAAATCCTTCCGCCACAACCGTCCGACTTGCGCCAAACAGCTGAAGCGTAGAACTCGTTTCTCTCGTTTACGTTTTCTATTCTCTATTCTTTACTTGTCAATATGTCTATGATCGCGTTTCCGTGACATCCCCGATACTTCTATCGGCGAATGTGGGTGCAAAGTTAAGAACAACTTTTCATTCTTACAACACCCAAAGCAAAAAAGTTTTGAGAAAGACATCGATATTCTTTCCTCAGACAACGAAAACTATCTGAATTAGAGACTCTTTATAATACAAGGAATCAAACTCAAAAATATTTTCAGTCCAATCCGACTATACCCATAGCGCAGGCACCGTACTTGCCAAAAGGTAGCCAAATCCGACCAACCACAAGAACAGCACCCCTGCCATGATAAAAGGGCGCATACCTGCTTCCCTAAACTTAGATACCATAGCATCCATACCAAGGGCAGTCATCGCCATAGTAAGGGCAAATGTATCGATCTTCTCGATCACCCTGATGATGATCTTATATTGTTCGGAAAAACCCCATTCACCTGCCAAGTGGAGTAAAAGCGTATTGAGTCCGATCATGACCATAAACCAGATCGCAAACCAAGGTATAGATATACGACTTCGCTCTTCGCTACCACCCTTACGTCTATTTAAGAAAAAACTGATGATCAGAAGCACCGGGGCAAGCAAGATCACTCGGATCATCTTGGTGATCGTCGCAATGCCCGCCAACTCAGCTACGCCACTTGCAGTACTCATCGCTTCCCCTGCACCGGCCACATGAGCGACCTCGTGCAAAGTAGAACCTGTGTATATCCCCATGACCTGAGGAGAAAGATCAAAAACGCCCACACTATACAATATAGGGTAAAGCAACATCGAGATTGTCCCAAAGATGACGACAGTAGCAACAGCAATGACGGTCTTCTCGGGTTTGGCCTTCACCACAGACTCAGCACCGAGTACCGCAGCGGCGCCACAGACAGCACTCCCCACGGCAGTGAGTAGTGTTGTCTCCTTGTCCAAACGAAGCAACTTTCCGACAAAAAGTCCGAGCAATATGACTGATGTGACAATGAGTATATCTATGACAAGAGCAGATACTCCGACACTGACGATACTACCGAGAGTGAGACGAAAACCATAAAAGACGATAGCAAGTCTCAATATCCTTTTGGAAGAAAACTTCACACCCGACATCCAAGTCTCGGGCATCCGACTGCGTAGGGTGTTGGCATACAACATCCCGAGGAGGATGCCGATAATGAGCGGACTGATCTTTAGCACCTTCCCGACAAATGGGATCATACCGAGTCCCCATGCTATCGCTGCCATAACAAAGACAAGCAACAACCCACTGAAAAAGTTTTGTCTCTTTGCTGAATCCATAAAACACTAAATATCTACCTAATTCAAAATAAAACCTAAAAATCACCCCAAAGTTAGTTATTATTTCAACAAAAAGGGCTCACGCAAGAGTACACATGTTGCGTCTCTCACACTTCGATATTAGACTCAAAACAGAATGAATATCCCAACAATGATGTTCACTTCACTATTTTCAAAAAACAATTGGAAATGTAACTTATGTCATCAAAAAGATAGAATATAACTCACAGAAGCCACTCCCAAAAGAAGTAAAAATTCCTTAGAGACTCATAGAATTTCAATCTCATTTCCAACACAGAGTTTTATAAAAACCCGTATATTTATGATGTCTAAACTATGATAAAAGTCAAGAACATAAAAGTGATTTGTCATGAAAAAGATTTTATTCATCATTTTGAGCTTACTCTGCATCCCGACAATGGCTCAGCAATACTATTCATTTATTGTGCAAGGAGGTTACCAATCTTTCAATATATCCAAAAATGAAAGCTCAATAGTCAAGAGCGGATTTCGTCTCGGAGGCTCGATGGACTATATCTTTTTGGTGGGACAGACTGTAGACTTCTCTATCCAAGCGGGCCTCTACTACTCCTCGAAAGGGAACAAGCTGATGTTAAAAGACAAGGGCTTTGTCGAGCTCAAGGACAAAAAGGCACACTATCTCAGTGTCCCCATACTCTTCAATACCCGTTTTCTTATCAATGACAAGACAAATATATTTGTCAATGGCGGATGTTATGGGGAATTAGGACTTGGAAATGAGAGACCTAAGCGGATAAAAAATGAAAATAAGCCAGGTAAACCTGATCACTCCTTCGAAATAGATTTGGAGCGTGATGACCACATCTTTCAGACCTTTGATGTGGGACTTCAGGCTGGTGGAGGCATCGAGTATAACCGTGTGATGCTCGGGCTAAGTCTACAATACAGCACGATGCATCTCTTGAGCCTTTCGGACCATCCCTCTATCTTCGGTATACACGCAACGATCGGCTATCGTTTCTAAGTTCTATTCTTCACCTCAAGAAAGGGTTACCGGTCCGCCACAAAAAAGTCTTACAGGTCGATAAGACAAGTATTAAGAACTGAAAAAAGAAACACTCAAAGAGCGAGCAGAGAGGGATAAGTGGGCAAATGAGGGAGTTGCTCGGTGGGTGCTCCATCGTAGCCGACGCGGAAGACACCTATCTGCGTGCCGTTGGTGACAACGATATAAGGGACACGGAGAACCGAATTGTACCTGAATACTTGATCGATGACGGCTTGGGTAAGAGCGATATGGGGGGCTTTGTACTCGATCACCATAAGTGGGGTGAGATGCCTGTCAAAGACGACAGTATCGCACCGCTTCTCCAACCTCCCGACCTTGATGGCATACTCATTAGCCATCAAGCCCATGGGATATTCCATGCGCTCCATGAGAAACTTCACAAAGACCTGCCTCACACGCTCTTCGGGTGTAAGGGCGACATATTTCTGTCGCAAGGGGTCGAAGATTGTCCCTCGCCCGGTGGTGTTATCGGAGCCTTCGCCTTGCTTCATCAGGATAAAAGGTATAAATTTGCTTAATCTATTTATGGCACAAAGATAATGGCAAAATCCGAAGATCCCGCATCCGTCCTCAAAAGTATCCGAAAGGATAAGTCTCCGCACAATATATATCTGTTGTATGGAGATGAGCCTTATTTCACGGACAAGATCGAGCGCAAACTCGTCTCGACCTATATGTCGCCTGATGCGATGGACTTCAACTACACATTGCTCTATGGCAATGAGACCAATGGAGCGGATGTCACCACTACGGTGATGCGTTATCCTATGATGAGTGAGCGGGTGGTCGTTGTCGTGCGCGAAGCCCAGCACCTCTCAGGTCTTGATCCTCTTGAAGCCCTCACCACACGCTTACCGGGAAGCAATATCCTCATTCTTTCGTTCAAAGGAGCCAAGCCCGACAGCAGACAGAAGGCATTCAAGGCCTTGGAAAAGGCCGGCCTTGCAGTAGAGTCGAAAGAGATACGCGAGTACGAGATGCATAAGTACATCGACAACCTCGCAGACGAACACGGATTGAAACTCGACAGCTCGGCTCTGCAGATGTTGATGGAGCATCTGGGGACGGACATCGTTCAGATAGACAAGGAGCTGGAGAAGCTCGAAGTCATTGCCAAAGAGGGTGGTTCGCCTCTCGTCACGACAGAGATGATCGAGAAGTACACTTCTGTGACCAGACAGGTGAGTGTTTTTGAACTCAAGAGTGCCTTGGCCAACAAGGATCGAGGCAAGGCTACCAAACTTGGTATCATGATGTCCAATGATCCTAAGGGTTCGCCCGTACAAGCAACGGTATCGATGCTGTTCAACTACTTCAGCGACCTGCTGATCGCCTTTTATGCCCCGGACAAGACGGAAGGTGGCGTGATGAGACACTTGGGGCTCGCCAAACCTTTCCAAGTACGAGACTTCATGGCAGGTCTGCGCAACTATTCGGCTCCCAAGGTGATCAACATCATCTCTTACCTCCGTAAGTGTGATGCTCGTAGCAAAGGAATGTATGGAGGGTATACCGACCAAGGTGAGGTCATCATGGACTTGATCTACTTCATACTCCACTGACGGAGCTCCAATCCTGATTTCTTCGTATGAATACCCATCCTCTATCGCAGTTCAAATACTGTCCTCGCTGTGGCAAACACACCTTTGTCGCTCGTAATGTCAAGGCCAATCATTGTGAAGCTTGTGACTTCGTCTATTACTTCAACCCCTCGTCGGCTTGTGCTCTGCTCGTCACAGACAAACAAGATCGACTGCTCGTGGCAATAAGGGCGAACGAGCCTGCACGTGGATCTTATGACCTGCCTGGAGGATTTGTGGATCTGCATGAGACCGTGGAAGAGGCTGCCATCCGTGAGCTCTACGAAGAGACCGGCATCGACCTGAATGCTTCGGAGATCCAAGCACAAATCATCACTCCTCTGCATTATCTTTTCTCAGAACCGAATATCTACCCTTACAGTGGATTTGAGGTACACACAACAGACCTCATCTTCCACGTCAAAATGAAAGATCTGAGCCCATATGTGGGCAAAGGCAGAGACGATGTGAGCGAACTCCTTCTCATCCCGATCGCCGAACTAACCCCCAAGGACTTCGGGCTGGAGTCGATCTCAAAGGTGATTACCAAAGTTACCCGACAGCCGGACTTATTGAAATAAATTTTCTTACACTCTCACATTTTTGTCGCCCGACAGAAGGTGCTCCGGACACTGATTATGTGCGGGTTCTGTTATAGTCTCGAGGATAGAAGTGTTACTCTTCGTATTCGATATTCAAGAAAGGGAGATGTGTGCCACCTTGTCCGGTTTTGGGTAGCCCCGGAAATGGAGTTAGGAGAGCATCATAGATAGCTTCTTGGATACGAGGACGAATGTTGAGTTCGAGCAAGACGGAGTTCCAACGCTTGTAAGCCCCACGGTTGCTGAGAAAAATGAAGATGATCTTATTTTCGGGATCGACCCAGAAGCATGTGCCGGTAAACCCCGTATGCCCGTAGGTACTTATTGGAGCGACATCTGCCACCGGCCCGGATTCACCCTTACCTCGGTGTCTGTCGAAGCCCAAAGCATAAGGCGAAGTACGATGACGTGCCGTGGCGAACTTTCGAACAGTCTCAGGGCGGACGATCTGAGCACCTGCATAAGTTCCCTCATTGAGCAACATCTGCAGAAGCACCGCAAGACTTTCGGCATTGCCATACAGCCCCGCATTTCCCGAAACACCACCCCTCATCGCAGCGGACTCATCATCGACATCCCCCCTTAGTGTGGCATGACGTAAGAAGTTGTCCGTCTGACCTTGCGCTATCTCTCCTTTTCCAAATCTCTTATAAGGCTGATACAACAGACGATGCAGTCCGAGGGGCTGTGCCAACTGTTCGGCAAAGAGGATGTCGATAGGCTTCTGCTGTACTTGTTCCAAAATATCTTGAAGAAGGAGAAAGTCGATATCACTGTATCTGAATCCTTTTCGGGGGACACTGAGCTCGGCATCCCTGATGGCTGCACGGATACTATCCTTAACGCTCACATGGAGATACATCTTGGGCGCAAAGCGTATGGGATAGAGTGCCGAAGAATCTTTCGACACCATGCTGCTCAGATACCTGAACCCTCTGCGAGCAAAACTCTTACGTGCTATCTGTGTGGGGTACCCCTTCTTCTTCCGATGGGTGATCAAAGGCGCAACATAAGACTTCGGATCGATAAGGGTATGATAAAAAAGGATGCTCGCCGGCATCCCTCCTGTATGATGAAGCAGGTCCGAGACCTTGATTCCACCCTTGTTGCTGTATCTCAGATAGTCCAAGTACTTGCCTATGGGTTCGTTGATGGAGAGACGCTGTCGATCCTCGGCAATCATCACGAGAGGGGTAGTGGCAATAGCTTTGGTGACAGAAGCCAGATCGTAAAGGGTCTCCGAGGTGACACTATCCTTGTGCGCTGTATCTTTCGTACCGAAAGATTTGTTGTAGACAATCTTGCCCTCCTTGGCAATCAGGACTTGACAGCCGGGATAGGCTTTCTTACGCAGTCCTTCGAGAGCGATCTCATCGACCTTTTGCAAGCCCAAGGAAGACAAGCCCACGTTCTCAGGCTCTCCCTCTCCGAGGCGTATGACCGTTGTCTTGAATCCTGTACCGACCTTAAAAATAGGAGTAAGATCTACAGGCAACTTACCCTCAAACCCCTTGCCCCCCCAGAGGGCATCACCCATGGAGCGTTGCGCCCCCTCGGTCATCTCATAGCCTATGGCGACGGCTTTGACATGTGGGATCATACGATCAAAAGCCAGAAGCACATAAGGTGAAGTCATAGCCACAAGGATGGTATGAGTAGCCTTGGATAGTGTGATCATGCCGGCATCGGGTCTAATCTTGTCTGAGGTCAAGGCAACGATGACAGTATCGTAATTTTTGAGTTGGGCATAGACATTATTTTTCTCCTGCTGAGAGGCATTGGGGGAGAGAGCAAACGATGCGACTTCGTAGTGCTTCTTCATCGTCCGAAGCAGGGTACCACAAGACTGAGTACCGTACCTGAGCAAGGCGACCCTTGCCCCCTTGGGGAGAGATCGTATGGGGAGGATTTGGTCATCGTTCTTGACCAAAGTCATTGCCTTATCGTTCATCTGTTCGATCAAGGCTTTGTGTGCAACAGGTGCAAGGTCTTCGTAGAGGGCATTCGGAGACAGAGGTTCGGCAAGATGAGCTCCCACGGCCCATTTCATGGCAAGGAGCTCACGACAACGTCGGATGACCTCCTCTTTGGAGATTTCGCCTGATAAGAGTGCTTGGCTGAGAGCTTGCAGATCTTTGGCCGGATCTATGGAAGCCAAGAGGACATGGTTGCCTGCCTTGAAGGCTTCGACAGCGACGGAGAGTGTCTTGTCCGTGAGTACCCCTTCCATACCGAGCCCATCGGTGACTACAAGTCCCCCGAAGCCCATTTCTTGTTTCAACAGCCCTGTAACAACCCCCTTGACAATGGATGTGGGACGTGCACCCGTACCGAGAGCAGGGACTTTGAGATGTCCTACCATGACAGCTCCCAAGCCTTTATCGATGTAGGCTTTGAAGGGAGCAAGCTCGACCGCATCAAGCGTAGTCCTTGTGCCATTGATCGTAGGCAATCCCTTATGCGAGTCGACATCCGTATTACCATGCCCCGGGAAGTGCTTGGCGCAAGAGAGCACACCCTCAGACTCCAAGCCCGAAGAAAACGCCAACCCCAATGCCGACACCCTTGCAGGGATAGAGCCGAAGCTACGTACACCGATGACGGGGTTCTTGGGATTATTGTTGACATCGATCGTGGGAGCAAAGTTAATGTGGATACCCATACGTTTCATCTCATAAGCCACAGCCTTGCCGTACCGGTAGGCCAAGGCTGTATCATCCGCAGCACCCAACATGATATTTTTTGGATAACGCAAGGTGTGTGAAAGTCTCATCGACAGCCCCCACTCGGCATCGGCAGAAACGAGCATGGGGATCTTGGCACGCTTGCGCATGTGGTTGATCATGGCAAGCTGAACCTTGGGATCACCCTTCTGAAAGAGGACTCCCCCATATCGTTTTACCGCCACCATGTCATCCCAGCTCTTGAGAGACTGAGCATCAGACTTGGGCCATACCATAGGCATGATGAACTGTGCCAACATCTCCTTGTCACTCAAGCCCTTCATCACCGAGTCCGCATAGGCATAGGCTTTGGCCTCGCGCCCGGCAAGGATATTTGGCACCCTCTGTGCCATGAGGGATGAAGCAGAAACAAGCAGGGCAATCAATGTATGTATATATCGCATGATGAGAAGTATTCGGTTCGTAATCAGTCTTGCCAAAGATATAAAAAACTCCTTGGATAGTATGCCCATCCGAGGCTCTCCTTTGCTCCTAAGAAAGATACCGACCACGAGGTCTATCAAGCAAGCCTCTCTACCTGAGTCATGACAAAAAAGGTCTGGTGACAAGAAGACCCGAACAAAAAAAAGCAGAGCGCAACGAATGCCGGACTTGACGACATCGTTACGCTCTGCTGTATTTATGTATTATAGCGTAAGCTATCTGCTTACTTCACCTCCCAAGTAGAGATACGGTTGAGGTGCTGTTGGAGTGTTTCCTTACCACTCTTTGCCTGAACCTCTGCGATCTGCTGAGCAACAGCTGTTTCGTACGAAGGAGCTGCGACATCACGGATAACCCCCATAGCAAGAGGCATATCGTCCTGCATCATCGCAAGCATGGTGTGGAGGACGGGTGATGGCTCGTGTGCATCGTGCACCAAGATGTCATCCATGGTATATCCGTCCTGACCGATGGTCACAGCCTTGAGCTCAAGACCTTCGAGGACGATACCCTTATCCTTGTTCTTACCATAAATCATCTTCTCTCCGTGGCGAAGGTAGATCGTACGCTCTTCGCGGATCTCACGATCAGAGTACTCTCTGTGGATGCCGTTGTTGAAGATCACACAGTTGACGAGGACTTCGACGACAGCTGCACCTTGGTGCTTAGCCGCAGAGATCATACAGTCCTGAGTCATCTTCATGTCCACGTCGAGTGAACGTGCGAAGAACTTACCACGTGCACCGAATACGAGTTCGGCAGGGATGAACGGATCTTCGACTGTACCGAAAGGCGAACTCTTTGTCACAAATCCACGAGGAGATGTAGGAGAGTACTGACCCTTAGTAAGACCGTAGATCTTATTGTTCATCAAGACGATATTGAGGTCGATGTTACGTCTTAGGGCGTGGATGAAGTGGTTACCACCGATAGCGAGACAGTCACCGTCACCGGTGATGAGCCATACGCCGAGATCGGGGTTGGCTGTCTTGACGCCGGTAGCGATGGCAGCACCACGACCATGGATAGAGTGGAAGCCGTAAGTGTTCATGTAGTATGGAAGACGTGACGAACAACCGATACCTGATACCACGACGGTATCTTCGGGAGCGACACCAACCTCAGCCATAGCTTTGTGCAAAGAGGCCAAGACAGCGTGGTCACCACAGCCGGGACACCACTTGACGAGCGAATCATTCTTAAAGTTCTTTGCCTCGTACTTTACTCCTTCGAGAGCAGCTTTATCTATTTTCATTTCCATTGTCGATGTCCATTATGCGTTGTTATCCATGATCTTGCCAATCTCTTCAACAAGGCGTGCGACCTTGAATGGCTGTCCCTTCACGCGGTTAAATCTGAGAATATTGAGGTGTGGAAGCTCGCCACCAAGATACTTGGCGAACTGACCCATACTCTGCTCACAGACGATGACGTTCTTGAAGCGTGACAATACCTCTTCGGCATTGAGAGGGAGTGGCTTGATGAACTTGAACTGTGCAAATGCCACCTTGCGGCCCTCTTTGCGTAGCTGAGTCATAGCTGAGTGAAGGTGGCCGTAAGTACTACCCCAACCCACGATGATATTATCTGCATCTTGGTCTCCGAAGACTTCGAGCAATGGGAGATCATGAGCGATGCGACGCACCTTCTCCTCACGAAGGTTGACCATAAGCTGGTGGTTGTCAGGATCGGTAGAGATCACACTTGTGACATTATCCTTTTCAAGACCACCGACTCTGTGAGCAAATCCCTTCATGCCGGGGATACCCCAGTAACGAACCTTTGTCTCTTCGTTGCGGAAGTAAGGCTTCCAAGCCGCTTCGCCTGTATATTGATCTGCATAAGGAGGCTTGATCTCAGGGTAAGAGTCGATCTCAGGGACTCTCCATGCAGTAGCACCGTTTGCGACATAAGCATCCGAAAGCATGATAACAGGTGTCATGTGCTCAAGAGCAATCTTAGCTGCCATGAACGCTGTATCAAAACAGTCAGCAGGGCTGAGTGGAGCGACAACAGGGATAGGAGACTCACCGTTACGACCGTAAAGAGCCTGAAGGAGGTCGGACTGTTCACTCTTGGTAGGAAGACCTGTAGAAGGACCACCACGCATAACGTCTACGATGACGAGAGGGAGCTCGGTCATCATCGCAAGACCGAGGGCTTCGCTCTTGAGTGCAAGACCGGGACCTGAAGTAGTGGTGACAGCGAGGTCACCAGCGTAAGAAGCACCGATAGCGGTACAGATACCCGCGATCTCGTCTTCGGCCTGTACAGTCTTCACACCCATAGCTTTGAACTTTGAGAGCTCGTGCAAGATGTCTGTAGCAGGAGTGATAGGATAACTACCGAGGAAGAGTTCGCGACCTGACTTTTCAGATGCTGCGACAAGACCAAGAGCGGTAGCCTTGTTACCATTGATATCTACGTAGTGACCGGGGAGAGCCTTCTTTTCGTTGGCTTCGATACGGTAAGTCTTAGCCGACAAGTGAGTGTTTGCACCGTAGTTGTAACCATCTACGAGAGCTTTGATATTGGCACGGAGGATGTCCTGCTTCTTGCCGAACTTCTTCGCCAACATATCTTCGGCAGGAGTGATGTCTTTACCGAAGAGCCAGCAGATGAGCCCGAGGGCAAACATATTCTTACATCTCACGATCCCCTTCATGTCAAGACCCGAATCCTTGAGCGAATCCTTGATCATGGTTGTGACAGGGACAGAGAGCACTTCGACACCGTCGAGGCCAAGCTCTACGAACGGATCGCCGGACGTAAACAACGCCTTTTGAAGGTCATTGGCTGCAAACGAGTCTTGGTCAATCAGTACGATAGCGTTCTTCTTGATCTGCAAAGCGTTTACCTTGAGTGCAGCGGGGTTCATAGCGACGAGGACATCGGCATAGTCACCGGGAGTTAGGATACCCGATGTACCGATACGCACCTGGAAGCCTGACACACCTGAGAGCGTACCCTGTGGGGCTCTGATCTCTGCCGGATAGTCGGGGAATGTCGAAATCTCGTTACCTAGGATAGCAGACACATCCGAGAAAAGGCTCCCTGTGAGCTGCATCCCATCACCTGAGTCACCGGAAAATCGAATAACGATCTCCTCACGACTCTCGATCATTGGTTCTTGATTCATTGTCGAAAATATTAGTGTATTGTACTAGATGATTATAGTTATCTTAGCTTTGCTTGTATTCAAAATCGAGTCAAAGTTAGTCATTATAATGATATATAACTATCAATTACTAAGAATTTAATCAATTCGCAAAAAAAAGACTCTCCCACCCTTACTACTTTTACACAAATCACCCGAGAATGATGCAATTCGTCCGTCGTTTTCGTCTCATTTTCGAATACATACCACTTTTCATTGCCTAATCTCCTCCCATCATCAGCCACCTCGAAAGGTCGACCTTGAAAACACCAAGAAGATTAAAGACAAATTTCCGCTATCAGATATTTCGGTCATAGACCAGAGTACATTCTGTCAACGCACAGAAATGTCTCTGGCAAGGGACAGAACACATTCTGTCAACCGTCGGGACACATCCCATGTCCCGTCCTCAAGGCTCATGGCAAGGCTCCTCCGCTCGTTGCGTGGGAAGCTTCGGACAAAGTCCCGGAAGGTGAGAAATCAAATCTTACGACTTGATGACAAAAGTCGTACGACTTGATGATTCAAATCATACGACCTTTTTCGCAGAGACAAAAAATGTCCGCACACATTATTATATATGGGGTCATTCGATGGGGTGATAACGCACAAAGGCCTCAATGGCTTCGTAGGATGCCAGACCGAGATGATCGTAGAGCTGTGCTGTGGCACGGTTGCGGTCCTCGGCACGCTGCCAGAACAGACGTTCGTCAGAGCCCAAGAAAGGTGCACTCTCCATCTGAGACTGATGCTTGAGGATAGAATTGCGTTTGAAACGAAGTTCCTCAGGGCTCATGGGTACAGCCATCTCTATGTGATCGACTTCCCACTCTGCCCATGCTCCTCGATACATCCACACACGGCAGTCGTCGAACCACTCTTCACCCTTGACCACATCAATGGCTGCAAGAGCAGCATCGAGACAGACCTTGTGCGTACCATGAGGATCGGCAAGGTCTCCGGCAACAAAGATCTGATGCGGACGGATCTCACGAAGGATCTCAATGACAATATCAATGTCTCGGTCGGAGAGTTCTCCTTTCTTGATCATACCGGTCTCATAGAAAGGGAGGTCGAGGAAGTGGACATGATCATCCTTCAGCCCCACAAAGCGACAGGCTGTACGAGCTTCTTCTCTACGGATCGTCCCCTTCATAAATCGCACGTCAGGGGACTCTGCCACACCATCCTTCTTCTCATGAAGGAGGTAGTGCTTCATCTCTTGTGCGTGGCGCATCATCGGACTATCTTCCATACCGAGCTCGACACAGACATTGGAAAGGTAAGAGAGGTATCTCACCACTTCTTCGTCACCCACGGCGATATTGCCGGAGGTCTGATAAGCGACATGGACGTCGTGTCCCTGCACGACGAGTCTCCTGAACGTCCCTCCCATGGAGATAACATCATCGTCGGGATGAGGACTGAAGACCAAGATACGCTTGGGATAGGGCTGAGCTCGCTCTGGACGGTGGCTGTCATCGGCATCGGGCTTACCACCGGGCCAGCCGGTGATGGTGTGCTGCATATCATTGAAGACCCGGATATTCACTTCGTAAGCAGAACCATAGAGGGCGAGGAGCTCACCGAGGTGATTGTCCGAATAGTCTTTGTTGGTCAACTTCAAGATAGGCTTCCCCGTACGCATACAGAGCCACACGATGGCACGGCGGATGAGCTTGGAGTCCCACTTGCAATTGGTCACAAGCCAAGGATAGTTGATCCTTGTGAGGAGCGAAGCAGACTGTAGGTCGGCATACACATGGACATTGTCATGATGCTGGAGAAGAGAGGCCGGGAGAGCATCGGTGGCGGGCTCCTCGATGACCCGACGAAGGACATCGGCTTTGTGCTCGCCCCAAGCAAAGAGGATCACCTTGTCGGCAGCCATAACCTCTCGCATACCGATGGTGATGACTGCAGCAGGGACGTCATCGATACTGTTGAAGGTGGTGAGTGCTTCTCGTCGCGAGGCTCTGTCCATGATCATGAGACGGATGCCGGAGTTAGGCATTGTCCCTGGGAGGTTCATCGCTATCGTACCGAGCGTACCGACACCAAGGAGGACAAGGTCAAACCCTCCGAGACTGTCCAACTTCCGCTGATAAGCCAAGCATTCGTCGTGGATGTCCTCCTTACCCACTTGTCCATTGAAGCTGATGACATGCTCCTGTGGCGTATCGACATGACTGACAAACTCACTCTGCATCAAAGAGACACAACCACTGTGATCGCTGTGCAATGGGTAAAACTCGTAAGCGATGAAAAGGTAGACATTGGCAAAAGAGAGTGCTTCTTCGTGGTGCAAACGGATGAGTTCTCTCAGGATGGGAGAGGGGCTGTTGCCTCCGACCACTCCTAAGACAAATGGCTTCCCTTCGGCTTCGTGACACTTGATCTTTTCAGCCACTTCTCGAGCGATCTCGACTGAAGCCTCGGAGACATTCTCACAAATGGTCGTAGGCATCTTCTCCCTGATGGTCAGCATCTGGAGATCGAAGGCATTGTCAGGCTTATAGTAGGCTTCGGGGATGTGTGTGAGTGCTATTTTTGAACTTAAATTGTATCTCATGGATCATAAAAAGCAAAGAGGATGGACCAAAGACTCTTACTGCTCTGATACACCCTCTTTCATTGGTTCAATATCGTAATCGTTTTTTTATATACGTTCGAGGACGAGTTCGATCAGTCCGTCGAGACTGTCCTTATAGTCGGTGTTCATCTTCTTGGCCTTGCGACCGGCAATGATACAACATACAGTGAGGACCTCATGACCGAGGACGGCACCGATACCGGCGAGGGCTGAGGACTCCATCTCAAAGTTGGTGATCTTACGACCGTTATGCTCGAAGCTCTGTATCTTTTGGTTGAGCGTAGGATCGGCAAGATCCCAACGCAAACGACGACCTTGTGGGGCATAGAAGCCGTTACAAGCGATCGTCACACCTCTTAAGACATCGTCCTTACAAATACGATCGACGATACTCTGGGGCGATTTGACAACATAAGGTTTGAGACCATCGATCTTCCAGTCGAGACCCGCGATGAGAGCTTTCTCAAAGTCTCTGTCGGCAACATCCTTACCGGCTCCATAGAAGTGGAGCACACCGTCAAAACCGATGGCGTACTCAGCAGCCACGTATGTACCGATGGGAGATTCGTCCTGAAGGCCTCCCGATGTACCGATACGCACGATGGTAAGCTTCTTAGGGTCAGGCTTGATCATACGTGTCTCAAAGTCGATGTTTGCAAGAGCATCGAGTTCGTTGAGGACAATCTCGATATTGTCACACCCGATACCGTGCGAGACAATCGAAAGTCTCTTACCCTTGTACATCCCCGTGACGGTGTGGAACTCGCGACTTGTCACACTGCACTCATGAGAGTCGAGGTAACTCGCGATCTTGTCCACACGAGCGGGGTCTCCACAGACGATGATCTTATCAGCGAGTTGTTCGGGCTTGATGTGGAGGTGAAATATTGATCCGTCTGAATTGATAATGAGTTCGGATGATGGGATAGGTTCTCTGCTAATCATTACTCTTCCTTTTTAGTTGATTTGTTACTGTCTGTGGCGGGCTTGGCAATAGCCTCTCTCATGGAGGTGTCCGCCTGAATATTCTTTAATTGATAATAGTCCATGACACCGAGATTACCGGTACGGAAGGCTTCGGCAATAGCCTTAGGCACTTCGGCTTCGGCCTCGATCACCTTGGCGCGAGCTTGTTGGGCGAGGGCACGCATCTCTTGTTCGCTTGCCACTGCCATTGCACGACGCTCTTCAGCCTTGGCTTGGGCGATATTTTTGTCCGCTTGAGCCTGATCCATCTGTAGGACAGCACCGATGTTGCGACCTATGTCGATATCGGCAATGTCGATGGACAAGATCTCAAATGCAGTACCGGCATCGAGCCCCTTGCGGAGCACGAGCTTGGAGATGGAGTCGGGATTTTCGAGCACACTCTTGTGACTCTCTGAGGAACCGATAGAGGAGACAATCCCTTCACCGACACGAGCAAGTACGGTCTCTTCGCCCGCACCACCGACGAGTTGTTTGATGCTCGCTCGCACAGTGACACGCGCCTTTGCGATGAGCTGAATACCGTCCTTGGCCACTGCTGTCACGGGAGGTGTATCGATGACCTTGGGGTTGACAGACATCTGCACCGCTTGGAAGACATCACGCCCTGCAAGGTCGATGGCAGTGGCCATATTGAATGGGAGGTCGATATTCGCCTTGGATGCGGAGACAAGGGCATGCACCACCTGCTCGACATGACCGCCTGCGAGATAGTGCGCTTCGAGTTCGTCACGAGTGAGGAGCAGTCCGGCTTTGTGTGCTTCGATCATCGCACGGGTGATCTCTTGTGGAGGCACATTACGTATCCTCATGAGGAACAGCTGTAAGAGAGAGATCTTGACACCTGACACCCTCGCAGATATCCACAGCAAGATCGGGAAGTAACGCAAAAAGAGGGAGAAGAGGATCAAAGCAATGACCACAATCACTCCCACGAAAATCATTTGATCGTTGAACATAGTATTTCTTGTATTTTGAGACTATTATGTATGTTTTATATCAATTATCGGCTCTGCACAAATACCTTATCTCGCTCAATGCGAGTGACGACGATAGGTGTCTTCTCATCGATGAGCCCACTCTCGGAAGTCGCCTCGAAGATATCATTGCCGACACGCACCCTACCGGAGAGTGCGAGACGAGACTCTGCCCTGCCTTCTGCGCCGACGACAAGGCCATTAGGGAGATCCACCGCCTTGTCCTCGATCCTCTTTGAGAGCGACATCTTGTCGACCCACTTCGACTTGGAGAGGAAGAAGAACCCCAAAGCAAATGCCACTATCGACAGAATGACGAAGAGCAAAAGCGCGCCCCACTGCCCCAACGACCACAAGTAGATGATAGTCGCTACATAAACCGCAGCACTCAGTATACCGAGCAACCCTGTCCCGGGTATGAAAAACACCTCGATAAGCCCCATCAGCACGACAGCCAATGCGACAAAGGTAAAGATGAGATAAAGCGTTGTAAGTTCCATAAACCTATGAATATTTATATATATCAGACCTACTTCTGTTGCCAACCCTCACTGAGGATCAGTTCATTCGTGATGCTTCGGAGCTGGATACGCTTCTCCTCCAGCATCCTTTCGGTAGCAAGGATGTCGCTTCCGATACGATCACGTACCGCACCATCGCGAGCTTCTGCCCATCTCTGACGAAGGGTACGAAGACGCTCGGTGTCACGCTCCATCGTCTTGACGACTTCAAGGAAAGAAGCCAACAAAGCCTTTGATGCAGATTTCTTCAGATCTCCCTCATCATAGACCTTGTGTCCACCGACGACGAGATGGGGTGTCCGATCCACGTGGGCTGCCTCCCCTTGTGTCTTGGGAGCTCTGCGCAAACTTTCCATCGGCCTGAGCGTATCCTCCGACTGATGAGACAAGTTGGCCAAGGCAAGCATCTTTGTGGGCTCTTCGCTCTCGAATGTCCCGCCATCCTCCTTTGCTATGGCAAAAAGAACCAACCCCTCCGCCCCTCTATCGGTCAAGAGATAAATGACCTCCTGCTCCTCATCCAAGACATACATCCTGTCATCCGCAAGGCTGTTGAACGGCATCGGCAACTGCTGAGGCACGAGAAGTTCCTTTTTGTTGCGATCATAACGAGACACATACACATCCCATCCCCCAAGGGTCTCCGGCCCTCTGTATGAAAAATACAATGTGCTTCCGTCTGCCAAGAGATAAGGATAAGCGACCTCACCCTTCGGATCGAGCCCTTTGACCTTGACCTGCACCCCCTTTTCCCACGAGCCATCGCCCAGTCTGTGTCCCACGGCAAAGCCTGTACCCCCACCTTCGGTCGGCACCACCTGCCATCTCTGACGGCCGTCACGAGTGATGTAGCTCCTTTCGGAGACTTCACCGAGATACGCCAACCGGTCTGTGATCTCCTTCTCAGACATCATCGCAGAAAGGGAGGTCTTCGCCACGATCCGTACCGAACGCATCCCTTGAGACATACGGTCAAGGGTTGCAAATAGTTTTTTGGAACGTGCGATGTCTGCAACGAATGTGGTGTCCTTGCTGATCCTCACCTTGGCGAGCTTCGCAAAGGCCTCATCTGCGACGTCAAAGTCGAAACGCACAGTCGAAGACAGACCCTTCACGAGCAAAGCCTCAGGGCGAGTCTGTTCGTTACGCTTGAGAGCCGCCATGAGTGAGTCCGCCCTATGGGTCTTACCTTCGGCGAGATCCAGTCTGGCGTGATAGTACAAAGTCGTCCGAGTGTTCAGCATCTTGCTCAAGGTATCCCTCAGCATCTCCACCTCACCACGCACCAGCATCCTATCAAGTGCCGCTACACGAGAAATCCCTTGAGCGTTAGCCCCAAAGACCGCGAGTAGAGACACCATCACACCGACACCAATACATCCAATTATCTTGTTCATATACCTAAGTCAAAAGTTCGAAGAGGAGACCCGGAAGATTCGACCCAAATCTCCTTAATTCCAAAGATACGGATATTAAAGGAATTAAAGAACGTTAGCAAATAGTTTTTAGCCCCACATCACTCAAGGTAAACAACTATCACGACTTCACTTCCACTAAACAAGAACCTCACTCCCTGTAAAAATGAACGCACATCATGAAACAGCCTCATCCCGAAGCCCTCCGACAGAATGAATTCTGCCAAAGCACAGAATCTTTTCCGACACGGGACAGAACGTGTTCTGTCCTACTCCGGAATATACCGCTCTCGGACAAAATACCCCTCACAACTGCTACATATCAGTGAGATTGTGACAAATATCCTCTACCACTCCAAGCATTCTCAAGCGTTTAGATTTTATTCCTCTCAAAAGCCTTGCACATCTCAAAATAAGTAATTAAATTTGCACCTGTAATTCTGACAAGAAGTTAGAAAAACCACATATTAAGGAAGTGTGGGTGAGTGGCTGAAACCACCAGTTTGCTAAACTGACGTACGGGTAACCGTACCGGGGGTTCGAATCCCCCCGCTTCCGCACAACAAGGCAAAGAGGTAGATCCTGCCAAAACACAAAGCACTGTGAAGCAAAAGTTTCACAGTGCTTTTCATTTATATCACTTTCAATATTTGAGTTGGCCTCCCCACTTATTAACAAGTCTAATTTAGCTACCATCTTCCTTACGATACGGTCAAGAATTTTATAACTGAAGTAATTAAAGAGCATGACAGAATAGCAATTACCTTTATCATGCACAAGAGAAGAAGCTAAGTAATAGATATTAAAAAACTTAAACCCTCACAAATTAATATTTCCGAGGACTTCGATGATCCGTTGGCAGGCTTTACCGTCACCATAGGGGTTGTTGGCGTGACTCATCTTGGTATGCGCTTCAGTGTCGGTGAGTAGTTCGGAGACATTGTGGACGATTTTGTCATAGTCTGTGCCTACGAGCTTGACCGTACCGGCATCGACAGCCTCCGGGCGTTCGGTGGTGTCACGCATGACGAGGACGGGCTTGCCGAGACCGGGAGCTTCTTCTTGGATGCCTCCGCTGTCCGTAAGGACGATGTGTGCCAACTTCATCAAGTAGGTGAAAGAGAGGTACTCTTGAGGCTCGATGAAGAAGAGGTTGTCCGAAGGGTTGGCACTTTCGCCCAAGATCTTACGTATCGGCTCACGCACGTTGGGGTTGAGGTGCATGGGATAGACGAAGTCTACATCAGGGAAGGTCTCGCTGAGTGTCTTTATGGCACGACAGATGTTGAGAAATCCTTCGCCGAAGTTTTCTCTACGGTGTCCTGTGATGAGCACCAGCCGTTTATCGTGGGAGAGTCGAGAGACATCGTACCCTTGTTCGAGTAGCTTAAGCTCCACCCCTTGGCGTATCTCTTCGTCTGCATCGAGTCTGGCAACCACTCTGTGGAGGGCATCAATGACCGTATTGCCCGTGATGAAGATGTGTTCGGGCTTGATCCCCTCGCGAACGAGGTTGTTGTATCCCAAGCCCGTAGGGGCGAAGTGATAAGTCGCTATACGTGCTGTGAGCTGTCGATTCATCTCCTCGGGAAAAGGGCTGTATATGTCGTGTGTGCGCAGACCGGCCTCGATGTGCCCCACAGGTATCTGTCGGTAAAAGGCTGCCAATGCAGCAACGGTACTCGTCGCGGTATCACCGTGAACGAGGACGATGTCCGGCTTCACCTCGCGTAGGACCTCCCGCATCCCGAGCAACACACGACTCGTGATGTCGTAGAGGTCTTGTCCCTGCTTCATGATGGCAAGGTCGTAGTCCGGCACGATCTCGAAGAGTGCCAATACCTGCTCCAGCATCTCCTTGTGCTGTCCTGTCACGCAGACGATGGTCTCAAAGTCGTCGGGATGCGCTTTGAGCTCAAGCACAAGAGGTGCCATCTTAATGGCTTCGGGGCGTGTCCCGAAGACGAGCATAACTTTCTTCATAAGGCTTATATCTTATTGGTTATTACTTTGAACATAAAACGTACCAGATGGATCTGCCGAGTGATACGCTTCGGCTCGCGGATGAGTCGGTATGCAAACTCAAGGTTATGACGGATCCACCACTCGGGAGCCCTCTTCACCCGCCCCGTGTAGACATCGAAGCTACCGCCCAGCCCCTGATATATCGCATCGGGATGCACTTTCTGCATCCGCTCCATAAGTAACTCTTGCTTAGGTGATCCCATGGCGACAAAGACGACATCCGGCTTCTTCTCCCCAATGTCACGGATCAAAGCGTCATCCTCTCCGGGCTTGAGGTAACCATCCCGATAGCCTACGATATTGATGCCTGCAAACTCGTCTCGGAGCCTGCAGACGGTCTCCTCAATGACTTCGGGCTTACCTCCCACGAGATAAAAGCTCTTATCGTGTCCGAGCCTCTCTATGATCTTGAGCCAAAGCTCACACCCTGCGATCTTGCAAGCATCGGCATAGCCCTTCTTCTTGAGCACAAAGACCGCACCGATACCATCGGCATAACCGAGATTGCGGTTGTAGATGGCTTTGAGTTCGTCTGTGGCGTGGAGTATCTTTTCAGAGTTGATCGCCACCAATATGGCAGGATGCGCCGTCACGTGATCGACGAGTTCGCTTGCCGAAGCAAAAGGGTACACTCCCACCCCTCCCAACAGTATCTGTTGTATATCTTTCATTGTCTTTTTCTGTGTAGCATATAATACGACATGGCATAGAACATAAAGGCGTTGCTCCACCTCATGTAAGAGATCTTGGAGCTCAGTCCGGGCTTCATCTGATAGTAGAAGTACCCCTTCTTGTCCTGCATATCACTGATCGTCCGCCCCATGACTTTGTCTGCAAGGGTCTCATACACATCGTACTTACCCAGCCTTGCCAGGGTGACCAACAACTGTCCGGGACAATGGATATCAATGGGATAGGTACGATCGTGATAGTATTTCGGCGTGCCATCCTCCTCGAAGAAGTTGGCAATGTAGTAGTCAAATCCTCGCTCTATATTTTCGGCAAAAGAGGTATCGCCCGTGAATGTCTGATAGGCAATGAGGGCATCCAGATTGTATCCCGTATGAAAACTATCCTTCCATCCCTGCACAGGCAGGAGCCCATACACCCATGATCCATCCGACTCTTGTCCCTGACAACAGGCCTGCACGGTCTGACGAGCCAAATCCCGATACTCTGCCTTTCCGGTATATCGATAGGCATGACTCAGGAGAGCAGCTCCCAACAAAGAGGCATTGAAGACGGTATCGTTGCCGTGCAATGGACTGTAAGAGAATAGGAATCCGTCTTTGTAGGGGGTACGATGCAGATCCTTGGCGACAAAGTCCGCCGATGACAGAGCCACATCGAGATACCGCTGTTCCTTGGTGATCTCATAGGCCTCCATGAGTGCCGTCGCACAGAAGTAGGTCGCCACGACCGTGGGAGTGTATCTGGGGAAGAGGAAGAGACGGCGAGCCTGCCAGTCGAAGTTGTATCCCCAGCATGCCCCACTGTACTCGCCTTGCGAACGAAGTGTCAGAAGCAAGTCCGCCAGATGTCTGATCCGAATAGCCAACACCCCCTCGCTACCGAAGTGTGTCGCCAAGTGGGGTCCGACCTTCACAAGTTTGTACAAGTTGCAATAGCCTTGGAGGAAGAGCCCTATCCCCTTTGCATTGTGCTCTTTGGGGACAAGGGCCAAGGGTCTGAGATTGATGGGACAACGCTTGAACCCCTGAATGACGACAAGGCGACACAGTGCCGAGTGCTTCAAAAACGGCAAAGCCTGAAAGATCTTCGAATTCAGGCCATCATACGGATCCCAGCCTTTGAAGTCCTCTCGCTCACAGTATTGCTTCAGTTTTAGGAATGCTTGCAACATCTTTCACCTCCTTATCTTTATATCGAAGTCGAATGAGTCTGAGGGTCGAGAACAAGCCTTATGGCTTTTGTCATCAACTTAGATAACCCTCATCATCAAGTTATACAACCGTTTTCATTGCGTTCTGCTACCTTTTTTCATCAAGTCATGAGTTACCCATCAGAGGGCGTTTGCCTTATACGCACGATCCGTCCGGGATTTCCCACAACGACGGCGTTGTCGGGACAGGGGAAGTTGACGACGGCATTTGCTCCTATGACGACATTGTTTCCGATGGTGATGCCTCCGAAGACAATACTGCCTCTATTGATCGTGACATTGTCACCGATCACGGGACAACCGGGGTACTTCGAGTTGCCCCCACCGATGGTCACCACATGACCGATGTAGCAGTTCTGACCTATGACAGCATCCTGATGGATCACAACACCTATCCCCCCGTAGTCGAACATCGAACCCTTGCCGATCTTCGCTTGAGCAGGGATCTTGCTATTGTAGATCAAGAAGATAAGCAAGGTGATCAGCTTCGGAAGTATCGGGATATGATACCGATACAACCAATGAGAGAGCCTGTATAGATAGATCGCGTTGAACATGATTTCTCGGGATTATTTATGATTTTCATACCATTCGGAGACCGTCACAGCCCTATATCCGTGGGGGAGTAGCCTCAGCAGGGTCTCAAAGTTCTCACCCAAGACAAAACTCTTGGGATGCCCTATAAGGACAAGGGTATCACGCTCTTGCTCTTCGATGCCCTGCAAGAAGCGACGATGCAGCCTCTTCGAAAAGAGACAGAAGTCCCACGTCTGCCACTCTTGCTCGAAGAAGTATCTGAGCTTGCCCGACAGACTTTTTTTGTGGCTCGTTTTGGAGAAGTAGGTATCGGATGCGGACTTTTTGTTTTTGAGCAGAGCTCTCATCCGATCTGTCGAGAGGTATTTCTCGAATCTGTGTATCGGAAGAGCCACGATAGGGAGTTCGATGAGGTCAGTCGCTCCGTCGACAGGACGCTCCAGACAGTCCGAGACATACCACCATCCCAATCGGGGATCGACACCGGTATAGTCATAGTTGCATCGAGGACCGGCCTCAAGCCCCCCGGGGAAGATAGAAGAGTCTATCACCAAGCCCACTTCACGCATCGCTTCGATGATCCTCTGTGAGGGCTGGGCATTGTACCCCCCGGCACGAAGGGCAATACAAGAGTAGTCGGGGGCTATCGGGCGGATGATCCCTTCGAGGGTATCCTTACCTCGTTTCAGCAGATTGAGCAGAGAGTGCTCCCCCTCGCGCTCGTACCGACCCAAGCACCATTCGGACATATTGAGTTGCCACCGCCCACCATGCCAGACAGCATCGACCCACTGAGGGTGAAGATGCAACTGTATGTCGTGCCCTTCGAGGTAAGCTCTACGGAGCTGATCCTCCATCGCAGTGATTGGATCATGGACATACCCCATGTCATTGCCGAGCTCCCATTGAGCTTTGAGGTGCCAGTACTCGATCACTTCAAAGAATATCGTGTACTTTATCCCATACTCTCGGGCGATCTCAAACAATCGCTCGGTAGGCTCGACGATGTGCTTGAAGATGTCTCCCGTACCATCCCCATACAGTTCGTAATCAAAGGTAAACAGTATACTTCTCATGACTTATCCTCCCTTCTGTCTTGGTGATTGATGGACTGTACAAAGTATCTGAATTTGCCTGCGGAGGTGCGTTCGATCTTATCCACGAACTTTATTTCGACCTCGCAATCCCCGAAAAACTTCTCCGACTCGCTCCGTATGTGTTCAGCCAGATCGGGATCAAACGACGGAGTGGTCTCGAGCAACAGTGTGAGCTTGCCGGCCTCATACTGTCGATACTGATAGGCAGAGATCCCCTCCAGCTCCCAAAATATATCGTCCGAGCAAGTGAACGTGCGCCTATTCCACAGTCTGTCATAGACAAAATCCTGAGCCCTGCCGATGATGTGATGGGCGACATGGGTAAAGCCACACGGAGGGTCGTCATCCACCTGTACATAGTCAGAAGTCTTGTAGCGGATGAATGGCATATAATCGTTTTGGAAGCCTGTCGTCACGATCTGAGCCATGGCTCCTGCCGTCGTAACGCTATCGAGGTCTTCGTCGAGAAACTCTGTATAACCATAAGCCGGATCGAACAGCATACGGTGCTCCGCATCGGGAATCGCAGAGACCGTCTTCTCGCTGTGACCGTAGAAGGAGTAAATCTCCACGCCAAGGACTTCACGCACCAGCGTTCGCTGTCGGTCATAGACGGTCTCGGATGAACAAACAGTACCTCTCAAGCCGTCAAAGGGAGCTTCTCGGTGCTTCTTCATCAACGAGCAAAGCAAGGTGAGCGAACTCGGATAGGCGACTATGAACTTCGGTGCTTCTCGTCGGATCTGTGCGATGTAGTACGGATAAGTCTGCTCGGTCAAATGAAAAGACGACATCAGCAGTCCACGTCCCAAAGAACCGAGATACCTTCTCCCATAGGCTCCTCGCTCCAGCAACTTGTCATCCAACCTGAGTCCGCGCAGTATGACGATGTTGTCGAGCCATCGACGATAGCCACAAACAAACTGCCTTGCCACATGGACGAGCTCCCGGCCATTAGTCTTTGCACGATTGGTATAGAAGGTCAGAGGCATACCGGTCGTTCCGCCTGTGGTGATCTTGACGAGTCGCTTTCGGTCGTAACTCTCAGGGACCATATCCTCGCAGTTGGCTCTGACGATCTCTTTGTCTATACATGGGATGAGGGACATATCTCGGAGCTGTCGGAACTTACTCGGATCGAAGCCATGAGCCTCCCAGTATTTGCGATAGAAAGGGATCTCTTCCCACGCAAATCGGATCAGCCTCCTCAGTTGTTCAAACTGGAATGCCTCTATCTCTGCGACCGTCTTCCCTCTGACACGACGCAGAGCACAGAAGTATTGCCACGCACCTGCTAAGTTGTCGGTGACTCGTTGTATCCACTGCATGCCCATTGTCTAATCCTCCATCAAAACTTTTTGATACACACCATTGAGCACCTCTCTGACCGCATCGGTCGAGTAAGCCACACCGGCTCGTCGAGAACCCTTCTTCAAGGCATTTAGGATATCGGGGTTGTCACAGAGGGTCTTAAGTCGTTCTGCCAAAGCATCTTTATCTCCGGGACGGATCAAGAATCCACTGCTCTCATCCACCACCTCGGGGATACCACCGACAGGGGTGGACAGTATGGCCAGCCCGTGTCCCATGGCTTCGAGAATCGCCATCGGTAGACCCTCGACATAGGAGGGCAGTACAAAGACATCCGAGTCGAGCAAGAGTTGTTTTTTCTTCTCTCCGGAGACCCATCCATGGAAGGTGACGAGATCGGAGAGACCTTTTTCCATGACCCGGCGTTCGAACACCGAGGTATCACCATTGCCACCCACGTTCAGGACGACTCTTCCCCTGAAGCATGATTTTTCCCGCTCCAGCACATCCAGCAGGTCGTAGATACCCTTTTGGCTGTCCAGGAGTCCCAAGAACAGCAACCGAAGGAGGGGGCTTTGCTCTCTCCTCTGCAACTCTTCCTCGCTCGGTAAGACGACGGGATTGGGCACGACCTCGATCAGCTTCCGCTTTACCACCCCACTGAAGAAGTCCTGCCAAGAGCGAGACAGCACGACGATACAGTGAGCACGGCGGAGGATCCGACAGATGAGAGAGGGGTTGGAGTGATAAAACTCTTTGAAGCCTCCGCCATGAATGTGCAGGATGACCTTCTTACCCGACATCCGCCCAAGGAGCAGAAATATCGCAGAGCGGTAGAAGCTGTTGTACGAAGCTGTGTGGATGTGCACGATCTCTATCTCTTTATTTGAGAGGAGTCTATGCACAAAATCAAATATAGCAGACAACAGCACAAGCCAGTTGTGAAGACCTTTCTTACCCGAGTTGACAACGATCTCAAACTCCTCGAAGATATACTGCTCGTATATCTCCAAGACCTGTCCTATCCCCCCCTTGACGGGCTTGTATGCACATCCGACGGTGAGTATCTTTTTGTCCATATTATCCTGCATATTGATTGTTTTTTAGGGGTTGGGAATCCGACAGCACCAGCAAGGCCAGACTCAGGGAGAACATGACCATGTAGTCGAAATACATTTCATTCTGAAAGAAAGCAAAGATCACCGCACTGAAGAAGAGAGCCATATTCAGTCGGTAATACTCCGAATGCCGATGCCTGCGGATGAACACATAGAGACACACGAAGAAGCCTACCAAGAAAAACAACCCGAAGACCCCATGCTCGGCCAAGGAGTCGACAAACTGGTTGTGAGAAAAGACCCTCAGCCCTGTCTTTTCGAGATTTCGCTCCACAACCTTTGTGTATCCTTGCCCGAAAAAGAGTTCGTACATACTCCCTTCGCTCCATCCTTCGATACCATTCAGCCAAAAAGATGTGCGCCCCGACCCTGCCACGTCGATGCTTTCGGACGATGCCTCGGTATAAACATTGCGACCAAGGATGCGAGCCTTGAACTGCTCATTGGTCTCGTAGAAGTACACCAACCCTCCGATGAGGACGAGAGACAGTGCCCCGAACTTGATCACACGGTGCAAGGTCACTCGCTTCGGGAGGAGCATCACGACCACACCCAAAAGAAGCATCAGCCACCCCGTACGCACATAGGCCTGAAAGACAGACACGAGACCGACCAAGATAAGCCCGAAGTTGAACCACCTCTCGAGCCTCCTCCCAAACCTCTTTCGGACAAATCCGTCCAGCAGTATCAGGATGGCAGCCACGAAGTAAGACGAAGCTGCGTGCGGAGACCCCAAGATACCTGAGTAATAAATGGCACTATCGATTCCGAAGGAGTCTGCGGAGATGAAGCCCCCGATGGGAGATACCAGCCCTATAAGCACCACCAGCGACGAGAGTAAGACAAACTGAGCCAGACTATACATGATCCGCTCCAGTCGGGCAACTCGCCCGTCGAACTTATGTATCCAAAAACGAAAGAAAAGTACGAGAGGCAGTTGCTTCATCGCATGAGCGAGAGAGTAGAGGGGATTGGAGAGCGATTCCACATTGAGCGTACTGATGATGGAGAAGCCGTAGATGCTCTTCTCGAAGGCGAACTTCCGCTTTCGGCTGCGGATCGTCAGCAGAAGGAGGTATGCCAGCAAAGGCAACTTCCACAGCTGAGCCACAGGCAGACCGCCCATCGGTGGATAGCCCTCGATGTAGTGTAGCCCGCAGTAGAGCAAAAACCAAGCCATATATCTGATACAACCACTCATGACATTCAATGCGAAACAGTACTCTGATACTTACGTATATACCATCCTCGACCGGATAGGGATATGGCACTCACAAGGATCAAGACGATGATCAGACTGACGATAGAGACCCGATCTGTCAGGATCAGTCCTCCGACGAGTAGCAGGTAGGCGACCGAAGCCCATATCGTCGTCCTATTGACCTTGCCCACGTGGCCCATGACCCCGAGATAGGGGAAGCCCAAGAGGTCGTTGGGGATACTGATGACGAGGAGCAAGAGGAAGATGTTGAAGTAGCTCAGTATCTCATCCCCTCCCGACTTGATGATGTAAGGGATGAGGTACGGAGCAAGCAGATACATACAGACCAGGGAGACAAGATTGACGAGGAGCACCACCACCACGATACGATTGATCTTGATCCAAGATTTCACACGAGTGAAGTACGGATAGAGGACATGAGCCAGCAGTGGGGAGATGAACGAAGCGTAAGCGTTGTGCAGTTTCTCCGCCGCCGTGTACACCCCTACGTAGTAGTCTCCGCTGACCAATCCCAAGATGACGGGATTGGTCGTCTGATAGATCTTCGTAAGGAGTGTCGTGGTGAAGAAAGGCCAGCTGTGCCGCAACATGGCCTCTGAGTCCCTCAGGCTCGGACACACCCACGACAGCCCATACCTCCTGAAGGCATAGACGATCGACACGCCCCCCGAGATCACGCACTCCAGCATGAAGATCACAAGTACCCAGACATAGTCCTCTTCGCCCTTGACGAGGAAGAAGATGGGAAGGGTGGTGATGGTCTTGATCGGAAGGCTGATCCGTGTGATGTACTTCATGTCCTCCATCGAGCGGAAGAGCCATGTCAGCCCGAGCCCTACCCCAGCTATACGCAGATATGCGAGGATATAGAGGACATAATGTGCTCTGAACTGAGGGACAATGGCAACGATCCCCCCAAGCACAAGCCCCGAGACGATGAGCAACAAAAACTTCGTCTGCAATATCCCCGACACGATCCGGCTCACGGCATTGCGGTCGTCCCGTACAGGCACGATGAGTCCGACATTCGACAGGTCGAACCCAAACTCTATGAACACTTGGAAGTAAAACGACACAGCCAAGACGAAGTTGACCAACCCATACTTCTCCAGCCCTATCCTATTGATCAGAAACGGGATCAACAAGATGGGCACGATATAGCTGAACCCCGTCAAGATAAACTGGTTCAGTATGTTGTGAAACAATCGTGCATCTCCTATGGGCTTGAGACCTTTCATGTCAAGATAAACTGTGTTAGGAAACTCGAAATCAAATCTTACGACTTTCGAAATCAAATCTTACGACTTTCGAAATCAAATCTTACGACCTTCGTCATCAAGTCTTACGACTTTTTTGTCGCGGTCTGCTTCTTTTTTTTCTGAGCATCGGACAAGCATCGGTGCCGAAGCATCTATATTTTTTTTGCCGAACCGTGATACACTGCCCGATCACCTCCTGAATATCCCACAGAAGTCGAGGATGACCTTATCCGAGCGGTATCCGAGCGACTTGAACGGTGTATGAGCTGTCAGGAAGGCCACGATATCCGCCTCCTCGTAGGCTCTGCGATAGTCCGTGAGAGGGATGTCGTCGTGCTCGGAGATGTTGGGCTCGGAGACAAGCACCTCGGCATCATGCACGTCCTGCAAGACATGGTTCGCAATGTACCCTGCCGGAGACTCTCTGAGATCGTCTATATCCGGCTTGAAGGCAAGCCCCATCATCGCCAGCACAGGGCCACGACCGTGCTTGTCCTTGAAGTCCCGGACAGCACTCAGCACCTTCTCCACACACCAAAACGCCTTGTAGTTGTTGATCTCACGAGCAGACGATATGAGCTTGCTCTCAAGAGGGAAGGCGGAGTAGATGAAGTAGGGATCGACCGCAATACAGTGCCCCCCGACACCGCTACCGGGCTGAAGGATATTGACACGTGGGTGCTTGTTGGCCAGCTCTATGAGCTCCCAGACATTGACCCCCGACTTGTCGCAGATGAGGGAGAGCTCATTGGCAAAGGCGATCTGCACATCACGGCTGGCATTTTCGGTCAGCTTACAAAGTTCGGCAGTACGGGCATTGGTACCATGCAGAGCCCCTTTGACGAAGTGGGCATAGAAGGCCTTGGCTCTCTCTGTCGCCTCCGGAGTGATCCCTCCGATGACACGGTCGTTATGCTCCAGCTCGTAGAGGACATTGCCGGGCAGGATGCGCTCAGGACAGTAAGCGATGTGGAGCTTGCCGGAGAGCTCAGGTCTCTTGTGGTAGATAAGCTCTGCGATCTTCTCGGTCGTACCGATGGGGGAGGTAGACTCGATGATGAAGAGGTCACCTTCTTTGAGAAATGGGATGATCGATCTCGTCGCCGCCTGGACATAAGAGACGTCAGGCTCGTGATTGCCCTTGAAAGGTGTAGGCACGACGATGAGATAAGCATCGCTCTCCTCTATGTCCTGAGAGGCACGGAAGGCTCCCGAAGCCAAGACCTCTCTCAGAAGTCCTTCCATACCATCTTCGATGAAGTGCAGTTGTCCTGCGTTTGTCTTTGTGACGATGGAGGGATCGATGTCCACACCTAAGACACTGAGCCCACTTTTGGCAGTCACAATGGCGGTGGGGAGGCCGATATAGCCGAGCCCCATGAAGCATACCTTATTCATAAATTTCTTTCGACTCTATGGTGCTTTTTTTATTTGAGTTGATCAGATAGTTGATATAGACATGGATGAGAGCCCATACGGTGAGGTTGGTCACGAAGATCCCCGTAACCCCGGCAAGGTCAAGCAAGAAGTAATTGCCGACGATGAACCCTATCGAAAAGAGGAGGATCACGGGCATCACGAACTGTGGCTTGACACCGGCATCGATGAGTCTGTGGTGGAAGTGATTTTTGTCCGCATGGAAGGGGTTCTGCCTGTTTTTCAACCTGAAGAGGATCACCCTCAGTTCGTCAAAGACAGGGACGACAAGTGACGAGAACGCCATGACGATATGAGACATCTCGACCTTGATGTTGCCCTCGGCATAGATCACGCTGATGTGGATGAATAGAAGGCTGAGCAGATAGCCGAGTGTCAGACTGCCGGTATCGCCCATGAAGATCTTCTTTTTCTTCTCCGCTTCGCCGAAAAAGTTGTACCACCAAAAAGGAAGCAAGATACCGAGCATACAGATCGATAGCAAAGCATAGACATAGACTTCGCCGATGACGAAGATGGTCCCCATGACGACAAGGCTCAAGAGGGTAAGCCCCGAAGCAAGGCCATCGACACCATCGATGAGGTTGATGGCATTGATGATGAACACAGCAAGCAGGATGGTGAAGACGATACTCATCCAGAATGGTAGCTCATAAATCTCAAACAATCCGGCAAAGGAGCTGATCCTATTGCCCGAAAGTGGGATGATACCAGCAGCGATAAACTGCACGGCAAACTTCTTGCGGTAGCCAACCCCTTCGATATCGTCGACGATCCCAAGGAGGTAGAGCAACATAAATCCGGCACTCAAGAAAAGTGCTTCGGTGAGTGCTTCGGTCGTGAGTCGTAAGTCATCGGCATCACTGATGTCGAGGTAAAAGGCAAACCCCAGTGCAAGAGTCATGGAGACAAGCACGACGGGAAAGAATGAAAATCCACCCAAGCGGGGTATAGGTATATGATGTATCTTCCGTTCGCAGGGCATATCATAAAGCCCTTTGTTGTGAGCGATCACAAGGATTTTAGGGATGACAAGCAAGCCCAGTGCGAAGGATAAACAAAATCCGAATAGTAGAAGAATAGTAGTCATAGTACGAAAAATTTACTTCAGGTGATTTTTTCGCAGCAAGATCCGAAGTCTATCGATAACGGAAGAGCTCAGTCGACTGCCCAAGAGATGGAGCAGAAATCTCTTGGAGTGAATGTCCATGCCACACAAGTCATACAGCCCCTTCTTGAGGAGCACCTCTGACTTCTTCTGTGACAAGGCTCCATACACTCCGGTGAGAGCACCGAGATTGAGCTGGAGCAAGATATTATCGTCTTTGAGTCTATAATAGTCTGCCATATCCATATATCGATAACGCTCAGGATGTGCCAATATTGCATCATACCCCCCTCGCCGGATCGCCCTTAGACGATCACCCATGGCGTATGGGGGAGCGATGTACGAGGTTTCTATCAGTAGCGCATCTGTATCCAAGGGTAAGAGATCTCCGGCCTTGAAGCGTCCTTCAAAGAGGTTGTCAAGCATATACTCAGCCGACAGTCCCAGAGATATCCTGCCTCGATAAGCGCATCGAAACTCTGAAAATTTCTTTTTTAGATAATCTGTTGTATTCGGGATCTCTCCCATTATATGTGGGGTACACCACACAGAAGATACCCCGTGACACTCCAGGAGATCGAGTATCTCTATACTCTCTTGGAGCGTCCGGACACCGTCATCCACACCCGGAAGCAGATGACTATGCCGGTCCGTAAATCCCTCAAGCAGACAACTGTCTGCAATGCTTTCTTTTTTGGAGAAGAACCACATTCCCCCTATTATTTTTCGAGTTTTTTAATCAAGTAGAGTTTTTTAGTTGCAAGTTGAGTTTTTTTTAATCGGATATATACTGTTTGTAGTCGTACCCATACCCATGGTTGCCATGCATGGACGACGTGCCATTAAGGATGAGAGACATATTGTTGAGTTTTTTATTGTTGTAAAAGGCATCCACCACCGACAACATCTCCCTGTCGGTCAGCCCTGCCCGTATCACGAAGATGACCTTGTCCACCAGCTTTTCGATGATGTAGGCATCTGCGACGATCTCGACAGGCGGACAGTCGATGAAGATATAGTCGTACTCCTGTCTGAGTGCCTCCAAGAGCTGTGAGAGACGGCTGCTGTATAAGAGTTCGGTGGGATTGGGCGGTATCTTACCCACAGGCAAGACATGAAGATCGGGCAGATCGTCCGAAGGTACGATGATGGATCGCCAGTCCTCAAGCTGACCACTGAAGAGGGCAGACAGCCCTACTTCCGGAGAGTCGACATAAGTACTGAGCATCCCCCTGCGCATATCGAGGTCGATGACGACAACCCTTTTATTGTTGATGGCGAAAGAGGCCGCCAGATTCATCGTCACGAAGGTCTTTCCGCTACCACCATTGAGGGAGGTGAGCATCATCACCTTCTGATGCCCATCCACACCGAGCATAAACTCCAAGTTGGCTCGCGTGACTCTGAACGCCTCATTGATGGCATTACGGTTCTGAGCTTGGACGACGATCTCGTATCGCTCATGCTTCCGTCTCCTCTTGATGGCACGAAGACCTTTCGAGTCTCCGCTTTGAGGGATCTCACCGAGGAAAGGAGTCGTCATCCCCTCAAGATCCTTGCGCCCTCTGACCTTGGTGTCCGTAACCGCGCCTACATAAATGAAGGCGACAGGCACCAAAAGTCCCAGAAGGAACGCACCCAAGAGGATATTCCTCTTCCTCGGAAAGATCGGCGTGAGTTCGCCCATAGGTGGGGTGATGACCCGTGTATTGTAGGCTGTGAAAGCCTGAGAAAGCTCGTTCTCCTCCCTCTTCTGCAACAAGAACAGATAGAGAGCCTCCTTGATCTTCTGCTGACGTTCGACCGAAAGGAGGTATTGCGCTTGTGTGGGACTGCTTGCGATTCGAGAAGTACTTTTACTTTCCTGCGCACGTAGTGTCTTTATCTGATTGCTGAGGCTGTTGATCTCGTTGTCTATGGAGAGCAATATACTCCTACGCATAGCCGTGAGTGTCCTATCCATGTCGATGACGAGGGGGTTCTTCTCACTGCTGTTGGAGAGCAGCCTGTTGAGCTGCAGCAAAGTCTCGTTGTACTCAGAGATCTCTCGTTCTATGACAGGGCTGTTGATGCCCGAATTGACGGGCAAGAGTTCTCTCCCCTGCCCTCCTGTTATGTGACCACGGATGTAACGAGCCATGTAGAGCTGATTGTTCAGTGCCAATATCTGTGTACCGGCCTCACCGGCTTGTGTCATATACATCTCGGATGCCGTACGCACATCGGGGATGAGGTTCTTGCTCTTGAACGAAGAGATGTCGCTATCGACAGCCCCCAGCTCTTGCTCTATCACACTCAGACGCTCGTTGATGAACTGCGAAGTGCTCACAGCGATCTTATTCTTGTCCTTCACCCAGTTCTCATTGTAGACGGAGATCAGGGTATCCAAGAAGTCCTCAGCCCTCTCAATGGAGACATCTGTATATGAGAGCTCCAGGATGCTTGTCTTGTCATTGATCAGCCCCACCTGAAGCCTCTTTTGACACTCGGCCATCGTTGTCGACAGATTGGATCGGGACACATGGATCGTCATTGGAGTCTGGATGCTCATCTCGTCGCTATAAGCGGAGTTCAATCCCACCCTGACGATCCCCATCGGAGTGGGTATACTGTCCACCAGCTCCCCTAAGAAGATTTGTCCTTCACCCATGGGCTCACCGTCCAAAATCATATCCGACACTTCGACCATACCATCTCCCCTCACCGTCAGCGACAGAGACCATTCCAACGCCCCATAAAACCTATCGATGGAGACCATGATCGGTAGTTCGCTTCCATACAACGTAGACCTATGAAACCTCCCATCGACCTTGTAGTCAATGTCAAGATTGAGTCTCTTGATCACCTCCAAGAGTGTTGCAGGAGATCTCAGAGAGACGAGTTCGTTGTGTACATTGGTGCTCTTGCTGAATAGCCCCATATCCGCAAATCCCCCTATATCCTGAGCCAATGAAGCCCCCGGCTTATCGCTCTCCTTGATCAGTATGGATGCCGAGCGTTTGTATTCCACCGGTGTGATCATTAAGTATGCGGTAGCCGCCCCCACTGTGATCAGTAGAGAAAGGAGGATCCACTTCCATCTGATCAAGCACAGACGAAATATCTCCTTCAGGCTGAAGTACTCTTCGACATTACGCTTGTATGTGGTTACCTTCTCATCCATATCTAATATGTATTTACTTGGTGAAAATAACGGCCAAAGAAGCTATTAGTGATGCAAGGGAGATCCAGAATGATGTAGACAGTATACTATTTCCGTTGACAGTCGACTGGCGTGCCCGCACGGCATTGGGCTCTACATAGACGACATCCCCCTGCTGAAGGTAGAAGGTCTGTGTCCTGAAAAGCGACCGGCTCGATGTCAGATCTATACGATGAAAGATGTATCTCCCACCCTCGTAATGCACCAAGAGGATATTGTCCCGCCTACCATATATGGTGAGGTCTCCGGCCAACCCCAAAGCATCCAACAGGGACACTCTGTCCTGCTCGATGACATAGCGTCCGGGCTTGTTGACCTCACCCAGCACAGAGATATGGAGATTGGCATACTCGACCGTGACCGTAGGATCGTTGATCAGGTTGCGCCTCACCAGCTCGGCCTTGACCAACTCCGCGACCTCGAGACGGGTCTTATCCTCTATATGTATCTTACCGACGAATGGGAAGTCTATCTCTCCTGCATTGTCCACGGTATAGAGCGACACCTCTTGATTGCTGTTGAGCGAAGAGGACTCATCACTTCCGACCCTGTGTGCCACTATGGGGAGATTGAAGAGATCTGCGAGTCGGGCATCCTTACTCTTTATGATGATGGAAAGTTTATCCCCCCTCTTGATCTTTATCTCCTTCAGATCGAGAGCGATAATCTCAGAATCCCTTTCGATGTCCTGAAGGTAGTTTATGCTCTTGGATGCGGAACATCCGCAAAGCATCAAAACCATTATAAATGGAATAAAATGCTTCATATGTCGAGTTTTTACTAAATTTTACAAACCAACCCCCTCTTTTTATCAGAGGTCGTGTTCTTTTATGCGTAATATACAAAAAATGCCTAACGAAAAAAGCCCCATGACCTTCGAATATTCGAAAAAATAAATCCTGAGAGGAAAAGCATTTGGCTTTGATTTTGAAGAAATGGGGAGTTTTCGCCTCAAAAAGGTGACTTATTTTTCCGAATACACCGAGTCATCTGATGATCCAAAAATGCAAAATTGGTCATCCAAAAACGGTCATGAGAAAAAAGTCGCAAAAAGCAAAAAAGAGTGCTCCAGAGCTCTAAATAAACAAAGATTAGAGTTTATTATCAACCGATTAGAGCCGGACCCAAAATAACCAAAGACGAAATTGCAAAGAAAAAAATAAAGAAATAAGGGTCTGATCTATCGGAAAAATCATCGGCGCAAGTCACCGACCACAGATGTGGATAAAACGAGCATAAATTATGTCCCTATTTTTTTTCTTAATATCACTCAGGTCTAAAAAATAAATCTTGTGTTTTTTATGAATAGGAGGTAAGTTTTTGACCCAAAAGTGTACTCTGATCGCCAAAAACGAAATTCAGGTCCTCGAAAAGACATTAACATACATTTCACATAAGTGTTAATAAATTAACTTACATTAAACTAAAGTAAAATAATACGTTAACAGAAGACACTTTTAGAAACAAAGACAACTATCACTCTTCCGTAAAAGCCTTGTAACGCTCGAAAGCTGCCTGTACATCATCGGACAGAGAAGTGAGTCCGGGTTCGAAGTAAGCCACTGACATGGGGTTCGACTTCTTCTTTTTGTCATACTTCCACAGCCCCACGACATGGCCATGATCGGCTATGAGGGGATAGAATGTACCATTCTTGGAGCACTTGTCCAAGCCCATTGCATGGATGATCTCCCCCCTATCCTTATAGGCTATCGTGTATTCATCGTATGCGGGCAATAGGTGCACCGACGGCTCTGTAAATGCGACAACAGAAGACCCCTCTTCATGCACATAATAAGTCTTGTCTCCGATGGAGAGTTCGTGAAGAAACCCTTTCACCGCCTCCACGCCTGCCCTTGCCTCACGGACACCCAAGCCCGACCACCACACAAAGTCGGCAAGAGTTGCAGGCGAATGGCTACGGAAATACCTCTCAGCAAGACGAACGATACTCTCCTCTCTCGACAACTCAGACACGGCAGGTACACGCTCATCCAACAACGCATAGGTCGGCTTACCGCCCTTATCCACCCCACTGCATACCAGCCCGACGGTCTCTGCAAACATCAACAGTCTGTACATCGTGCCTGTCACACAAGTGACACCCTCGGCGACAAAGAGGTCTTCGAGTTCGTCCTTTGTCAGACCCGAAGAACCAACCAAGTGCTTCTCGAAGAGTTTGCAAGCCTTCGCAAAGAGGTCTTCACTCAGTGCCAAGGCCTCCATACGTTTCCGATCCTTGATGACAGACTGTATGCTCGAAGCGGACAATGCGCACATCCAGCGAATATCTTCAGCGGAGATGATGTGCCATGTCGGACGCATCACATGAGTTCGGAGGATCTTCCCCTCATCGAAAGCCTTCTGCACAATCGAAAGTCGCGACTCACCTTTGAGACGCATCCCCACAGCCCACTTCACCGCATTGTAATCCTGCCCCTGCATGGCTCCAAACCACGCCACCACATCCTCCGCCGTCTCAAAACGTGGAGTCACCAACTGTTGCGCACTTAACCTCAAAGCCCTGAATTCCGTCATCATATCCTCTCTTTTTACTTACAAACTATTTTCACGAGAACAAATATACCCATAATTCAAAGACCAATCACGCCTCACACCCCGCCCCACTACCCTCACCCCAAAGTCCCCTGCCCTCACACTCGTTCCCCCAAAAAGCCCACTACCCCAAACACCCAAGAAAACAAAATCCGAAGCACAACAGAACACATTCTGTCACCCTCCGGAATACTTTCTGCCCCGCACCGGAACATATTCTGTCCCCGAACCCGAGCACATCCCTGCCCCACACCAAAACACAAACACCCCACAAATGAAAAAACACGTCCCCTCACCCCTTTTTGCATCAACTCCCAACTCCCCCACCCAAACGTCCCCACCTCCACATCAAGAAGTAGAACCGTCCAAATTAAGTTGCCTAACTTGATGACGAAAGTCGTCTAACTCACAGCAGCACCTTAGACAACCTTTTTCAAGCCCAACACCCACCATTAATATACACCGAAGCAAACATATCCCCCCTACAAGAAAAAAGAAAGTCAATTCTTTTCCTTACCCTCACCTCAAAATCCTTCAAAAATACAATCACCTTACTGCAACCCACAAAAATAGAATAGCCAAACTTGCAAGCAAGTTTGGCTATTCATTTTTCACAAGGTTAGTTTAATCTTCAGCACGGACTCACCTCACATCCATATCATTATATTTAGCAATTAATTGCTTGAAGTCCGGATCTTCAGAAAGACCTCTCCAATCTTTATCTTGCTCGACAAACTCCACAGTAACCTCACGTCCTGAGAGGCTTCTATCCAAATACTTCAATGACTCTCCCTTTTCATTCCTTATCGCATGGAGGCAAGCTAAATTATATGAGCATCCTCCATATTCTATGGTTTTATGGAATTTATCTATCGCTTCTCGAAACACAACTTCAGCCTTCTCTCTAGAAGACCTCTACGCTAATTCACATAAAGCAGAACCCCAATTGTTATATGCCTCATGATCATCGGGCTTATACTTTGTTGCCAACTCATATTTCCCAAAGGCCTGCGCATAAAGATCTTCGGATTCTTCCCCTGACTTCTTCGAAGCCAAACTTTCTAAAGCATTACCCCAATTGTAATATGCCTGATGATAATCGGGCTTATACTTTGTGGCCAACCCATATTTCTCAAAGGCCTGCGCATAAAGATCTTCGGATTCTTCCCCTGACTTCTTCGAAGCCAAACTTTCTAAAGCATTACCCCAATTGTTATATGCCTTGTGATAATCGGGCTTATACTTTGTGGCCAACCCATATTTCTCAAAGGCCTGCGCATAAAGATCTTCGGATTCTTCCCCTGACTTCTTCGAAGCCAAACTTTCTAAAGCATTACCCCAATTGTTATATGCCTTGTGATAATCGGGCTTATACTTTGTGGCCAACCCATATTTCTCAAAGGCTTGCACATAAAGATCTTCGGATTCTTCCCCTGACTTCTTCGAAGCCAAACTTTCTAAAGCATTACCCCAATTGTTATATGCCTGATGATAATCGGGCTTATACTTTGTGGCCAACCCATATTTCTCAAAGGCTTGCACATAAAGATCTTCGGATTCTTCCCCTGACTTCTTCGAAGCCAAACTTTCTAAAGCATTACCCCAATTGTTATATGCCTGATGATAATCGGGCTTATACTTTGTGGTCAACCCATATTTCTCAAAGGCTTGCACATAAAGATCTTCGGATTCTTCCCCTGACTTCTTCGAAGCCAAACTTTCTAAAGCATTACCCCAATTGTAATATGCCTGATGATAATCAGACTTATGCTTTATGGCCAACCCATATTTCTCAAAGGCCTGCGCATAAAGATCTTCGGATTCTTCCCCTGACTTCTTCGAAGCCAAACTTTCTAAAGCATTACCCCAATTGTTATATGCCTTGTGATAATCGGGCTTATACTTTGTGGCCAACCCATATTTCTCAAAGGCTTGCACATAAAGATCTTCGGATTCTTCCCCTGACTTCTTCGAAGCCAAACTTTCTAAAGCATTACCCCAATTGTTATATGCCTGATGATAATCAGACTTATACTTTGTGGCCAACCCATATTTCTCAAAGGCTTGCACATAAAGATCTTCGGATTCTTCCCCTGACTTCTTCGAAGCCAAACTTGCTAAAGCATTACCCCAATTGTAATATGCCTCATAATAATCAGACTTATGCTTTATGGCCAACCCATATTTCTCAAAGGCCTGCGCATAAAGATCTTCGGATTCTTCCCCTGACTTCTTCGAAGCCAAACCTTTTAAAGCGACACCCCAATTGTTATATGCCTGATGATAATCGGGCTTATACTTTGTGGCCAACCCATATTTCTCAAAGGCCTGCGCATAAAGATCTTCGGATTCTTCCCCTGACTTCTTCGAAGCCAAACTTTCTAAAGCATTACCCCAATTGTTATATGCCTGATGATAATCGGGCTTATACTTTGTGGCCAACCCATATTTCTCAAAGGCTTGCACATAAAGATCTTCGGATTCTTCCCCTGACTTCTTCGAAGCCAAACTTTCTAAAGCATTACCCCAATTGTAATATGCCTCATAATAATCAGACTTATGCTTTATGGCCAACTCATATTTCTCAAAGGCCTGCGCATAAAGATCTTCGGATTCTTCCCCTGACTTCTTCGAAGCCAAACTTTCTAAAGCATTACCCCAATTGTTATATGCCTTGTGATAATCGGGCTTATACTTTGTGGCCAACCCATATTTCTCAAAGGCTTGCACATAAAGATCTTCGGATTCTTCCCCTGACTTCTTCGAAGCCAAACTTTCTAAAGCATTACCCCAATTGTTATATGCCTGATGATAATCAGACTTATACTTTGTGGCCAACCCATATTTCTCAAAGGCTTGCACATAAAGATCTTCGGATTCTTCCCCTGACTTCTTCGAAGCCAAACTTGCTAAAGCATTACCCCAATTGTAATATGCCTCATAATAATCAGACTTATGCTTTATGGCCAACCCATATTTCTCAAAGGCCTGCGCATAAAGATCTTCGGATTCTTCCCCTGACTTCTTCGAAGCCAAACCTTTTAAAGCGACACCCCAATTGTTATATGCCTGATGATAATCGGGCTTATACTTTGTGGCCAACCCATATTTCTCAAAGGCCTGCGCATAAAGATCTTCGGATTCTTCCCCTGACTTCTTCGAAGCCAAACTTTCTAAAGCATTACCCCAATTGTTATATGCCTGATGATAATCGGGCTTATACTTTGTGGCCAACCCATATTTCTCAAAGGCTTGCACATAAAGATCTTCGGATTCTTCCCCTGACTTCTTCGAAGCCAAACTTGCTAAAGCATTACCCCAATTGTAATATGCCTCATAATAATCAGACTTATGCTTTATGGCCAACTCATATTTCTCAAAGGCCTGCGCATAAAGATCTTCGGATTCTTCCCCTGACTTCTTCGAAGCCAAACTTTCTAAAGCATTACCCCAATTGTTATATGCCTGATGAAAGTTTGACTTTATCTCTGTCGCAGCCTTATATTCTCCTGAAGCCTCTAAGTACTCCTCCACCAAACTATGTTTTACACCCATTGCGAAGCGATTAATAGCTTCTCGATTCAGGAGTATTTTTAGCATGTTGCTCTCACTCTGCTCACGTTTGAGCTGCTCTTCAAGGCTCTTAGTTTTTTCCCCAAGTTCCTCAAGTTGCCTCCTATAGATTTGATCTTGAGCATTCTTTTCATTTTCCGCACTCCTTTTAATGTCCAGAAGCTGACCTATAACTTGCGACACCCTGTCGTAGGAACTAATGGTTATAGGGCTAAGAAAATTTTCGAGGGTGCTATCAAGTCTATTTTGTGTTGTAATAATGAAATGCTTTTGGTTGTGTTTTCCCAACAACCTTCCTATTCTCTTGAATATATTATTGATTTGATAATCCCCTAAACCTGTTCCGAGAAATAGAATAGTTTTGTTGTAAATAATATTTCCCAATACCCATAAAACATGTTCTGCATCTATCGAATCATTATCGTATAGCTCTCTATATCCTGAAGGAAACAAGACCATGGAATCGGCATCCTCCACACACCCATGTAGTTTGAATAACATCGGAGCATCGTCTTTCCTATATCGAGCTAATTCATGATTTTTCCCCTTATACGCCTTATTATCTCTGAGTTCGTCTACAGCTGTTTCAAAAGCGCAATCATAATTTGTTGTGACAATTATGCGAGATAACCCATACAGATCCCGATGAAGATCGTAATTGTTATCCTCATGCAACTTAAAGAAACTCTTCACAAAGTCACTAATATCATCTAAAGGCGATTGTTTATGACTTTCTATTAGATCAAGAATCGTTATGGGATCATATTTCCCCACCAATTGTTTCAGAGGCTCCGCCACATCATCATGACCTAACTCTATAAGATGATCAAGGATAGCAGTAACCAAGTCATTCCAACCACCTAATTTGGCACCGGAAGAATTCTTTAGATTATACGACAAACCCGCACCCACAAACAAGACAAGATTTCCTGTCTCAACGGCCTTCTTTAATCCCGGTGGTATAGATATACTCATTTGATATTTAGTATTAGAGAAAACACATTCTTTCTTGAGCTCCCCAACTTACTTTGGATTGTGGATACACAAACAAAGACGGCATTGGGAACTTTCACGAACATAAATGTACAAAAATAAGAGCAAATAGCAGAGAAAGTTACTCCTTTAATGGGGATAAAAACACAGCACCCCGATACTTGCGAATGCAGTATCGGGGTGCTGTATATTATAGGAATGACGACGGGGATTAACCGAAGTCGTCGAAGTATAGCTGTTCGCGTGGAACTCCGAGATTGTCGAGCATGATCTTGACGGCGTTGGCCATAGGACCGGGACCGCACATATAGTATTCGATATCTTCGGGTGCTTCGTGTGCTGCGAGGTAGTTGTCGCGTATGACTTCGTGGATAAAGCCGGTGAAGCCAGTCCAGTTGTCCTCAGGACGTGGTTCGGAGAGGGCGATGTGGAACTTGAAGTTAGGGAACTTCTCTTCGAGCTCACGGAAGTCTTCTTCGTAGAAGATTTCGTTCTTCGAACGTGCACCGTACCAATATGACACCTTACGGCCTGTCTCGAGGGTACGGAAGAGGTGAAGGATCTGTGCGCGGAGGGGTGCCATACCTGCACCACCACCGATGTACAACATCTCGGCATCTGTGTCTTGGATGTGGAAGTCTCCGTAAGGTCCTGACATCGTCACCTTGTCACCCGGCTTGAGGCTGAAGATGTATGATGATGAGATACCGGGGCTGATGCCTGCCTGCCATGTACCGGTCGAGCGATCGAACGGAGGTGTGGCGATACGTACGTTGAGGGTGATGATATTGCCCTCGGCAGGGTAGTTCGCCATAGAGTAAGCACGCACGGTCTCTTCGGTGTTCTTACAGGTCAGAGGCCATAGCTTAAATTTGTCCCACTCGGGCTTAAACCTATCCTCGATTTCCATGTCTGAGAACTTGATGTCGTACTTAGGAATGGAGATCTGTGCGTAGCTACCAGCCTTGAAGTCGAGGACTTCGCCTTCGGGGAGCTTGACGACAAATTCCTTGATGAATGAAGCGACGTTCTTGTTCGACACGACAGTACATTCCCACTCCTTGACTCCGAAGACTTCTTCGGGAACAATGATCTCCATGTCATTTTTAACCTTGGTCTGACATGATAGTCTCCAGTCTGCCTTGATCTCCTTGCGAGAGAAAAATGGCTTTTCGGTAGGGAGGATCTCGCCACCACCTTCGGTCACACGACAGCGACACTGACCGCATGAGCCTGAACCACCACAAGCGGAGGAGAGGAAGATGCCTTGGCTCTGAAGGGTGTTGAGGAGCGTACCACCCATAGGGGCTTCGTACTCTTTCTCACCATTGATCTTCAATGTGACATTTCCGGATGGCACGAGTTTTGACTTAGCAAATAACAGCGCAAGGACCAATATGAGCGTAATCACAAGGAAGACGACCACGCTCGCCACAATAGTAGTGGTTGATATTGCTTGAAAAATCATTATGATGTATTATTTATCAGTTAGTGAAAAATGGTCGCTTGGCTTAGATCGTGAGACCTGAGAAGCACATGAAGGCTATACCTGCCAGACCGGTGATGATAAAGGTAATACCAAGACCTTTGAGTGGCTTGGGGACATCGGAGTAAGCGAGCTTCTCACGGATGGCCGCCATACCGATGATCGCCAACAACCAGCCAATGCCCGAACCGAGACCATAGGTCGCAGCCATACCGACATTGTCGAAGTTGCGCTGTTGCATGAAGAGTGATCCACCGAGGATGGCACAGTTCACCGCAATAAGAGGTAAGAAGATACCCAAAGAGGCGTACAGCGATGGGCTGAAACGCTCCACGATCATCTCGACCAACTGAACGAAGGAAGCGATGACAGCGATAAAGATGATGAGTCCGAGGAAGCTGAGATTGACATCTGCATACTCTTCGCCCAACCATGCGAGTGCGCCCTCCTTGAGGACATAGTTCTCAAGAAGATAGTTGATGGGCACCGTACATACAAGGACAAAAGTAACCGCTATACCGAGACCGAGAGAGGTCTTGACATTCTTCGAAACAGCAAGGTACGAACACATACCGAGATAGTATGCGAAGACCATGTTGTCTACAAAGATGGACTTGACAAATAAGCTGAGATATTCTTGCATCTTTATATCTTGTTTAATTCATTTTACGATAGAGTAGTTACTTAGGCGTTCTCTTGGAGATCCTTGTCGTACGAACGGTGTACCCAGATGATCACCGCAACGATGATGAGTGCCATCGGAGGAAGGATCATCAAACCGTTGTTGGCATAACCCATATCGTAAAACGACTGTGGGATGACCTGATAACCGAGGAGTGAGCCGGAGCCGAAGAGTTCACGGAAAAAGCCGACGATAACGAGGATGATACCGTAACCAAGACCGTTGCCGATACCGTCGAGGAGCGATGGCCAAGGGCCATTGCCAAGAGCGAAGGCTTCGAGACGTCCCATGAGAATACAGTTGGTGATGATGAGCCCGATGAAGACGGACAACTCCTTGCTGACATCATAAGCATAAGCCTTGAGGACTTCGCTGACGATGGTCACAAGTGCAGCACAGACAACCAACTGAACGATGATACGGATACGGCTGGGGATCGTATTACGGAGCAACGAGATGATGACGTTAGCAAAGGCAATGACGATCGTCACGGAGACGGCCATAACAATAGAGGGCTTGAGACTTGCTGTGACGGCGAGGGCGGAGCATATCCCGAGCATCTGTACGACAACGGGATTGTTCTTAGCCAATGGGCCGAGAAGGGTCTCTCTGTTCTTCTTATCAAATAGTGCCATATCTTATTATCTTACTTAGTCAAAAATTGTTCGTACTTCTTGATGCTGTCAAAAAGCATATTGTGTACCCCCTTAGAGGTAAGTGTACTGCCTGAGATACCATCGACATAATCCTGACCTGCAGGGACATGAGAGCCTGGCTTGATGACTGCCACGCTGGTATATGTACCTTGATCATTGAAGATCTTCTTCTCAGGGAATTGTCCTCTGAAGGCTTCTTCTGTGATCTTGGCACCGAGGCCGGGAGTTTCGCTGGCATGGCTGAAGTCGACGCCGTGGACAGTGGTCTTATCTTCGTCAAGAGAAACATACCCCCATACAGGTCCCCATAGACCTTGACCATAAAGACCGAGTACATACTTGGTAACACCTTGTACATTCGCAACAAAGACAGGCATCTTACCGTCCTTACCGATAGACTTGAGATCCATGGTGAAGGCCGGAGACTTCTCATCGATACCGTTCGAACCTTCGACTACATTACCGGATTCGTCTACCAAGAAAGCATCTGTAATGACTTCGTTGTAGGTCGCGATAGCAGTTGCCTTGCTGTCATCGACCCTGAGGGCACGAAGGATCTGTTGCATCTTGTCCACATTTTCGTTCTTACGCTGATCCTCTCTGAGTACTTGTGAAGTAAACGCAAGACCTATCGCTACAAGGATAACCATCACTGCAGCATAAGTGATCGTATATAGATTACTATTCTTATTCATAATAATTTGTTCTGCTTAGTGAGATTAGACAGACTTGACGGTCTTTGCTGCACGCTTCGAACGCATACGGACGTTTGCATCGACGACATAGAAGTCGATGAGCGGAGCAAAGAAGTTCATCAATAGGATCGCAAGCATCATACCTTCGGGATAACCGGGGTTGAGGGTACGGATAAGGATTGCAAAGACTCCGATGAAAAAGCCGTAGATATACTTACCCGTCTCTGTACGTGCGGCTGTCACAGGATCGGTAGCCATGAATACTGCACCGAACGCAAAACCACCGAGCAGGATGTGATCCACTGCCGAAAGAAGCATTGGACCATTTGCACCGATCGCATTGAAACCAAGAGCTGTGAGGAACCCTCCGACAAAGACTGAGAGCATGATCTTCCAGCTCGCGATACCGGTGATGAGTAGCATCACAGCACCGATGAGGATCGCCAAGACTGAGGTCTCACCGATAGATCCGGGGATAAGCCCGATGAAGTAATCCATCGTGGTGAGTGGTTGTCCGATGATGTTGTGTATCTGAGGCACACCTTCAGCCAAAGCTGCCTGACCAAGAGGAGTTGCGCCCGAGAAGCCATCGACCACACTACCTGCGCCCATACCGAAAGTAGTACCGGTACGGACAAACACCTCATCTCCTGACATAGCCAAAGGATAACCGAAGAAGAGGATCGCACGTGTGACAAGGGCTACGTTGAAGATATTGTATCCTGTACCACCGAACACTTCCTTAGCAAATATGACAGAGATGACTGCTGCCACAGCGATCATCCAAAGTGGTGTATCCACAGGGACGATGAGTGGGATGAGCATCCCTGTGACAAGAGCACCTTCTGCCACTTCGTGCTTCTTGATCTGCGCAATGGCGAACTCTACTCCCAAGACTGAGAGATAAGAGACAATGATCTTTGGGACCATGGTCAAAAGCCCAAAGGCAAACATCGTCCAGAATGATAAGCTCTGACCGATGGCGAGGTAGTGCTGATACCCGATGTTGTACATCCCGAAGAACAGCGCAGGCATCAAGGCAAGCACGACGACCGTCATCGTGCGCTTCGAGTCCGTGGAGTCGTGGATATGTACACCGCGCTTGGAGGTCTTGGCAGGGACAAAGAGGAATGTCTCTAAGCCATCGAAGACCGAATGGAGACTGGCCAACTTACCTCCTTCGGAGAATGTCGGCTTGATCTTATCTATGTATTTTCTTAACGCTTTCAATGTTGTATCTTTTTATATATGTGGATTTCTAACCTTAAATACATTCGGATGAGATCAATTCATTTCCTTGAACAACTCATCCAACCCCTTGCGTACGATGTACTGTATCTCAAGCTTAGAGGTATCGACGAACTCACATAGAGCGAAGTCTTCGGGAGCGACTTCGTAGATACCGAGGCTCTCCATCTTGTCAATGTCGAATGTGATGATGGACTTGAGCAGGTATTCGGGATAGATATCCATAGGGAATACCTTGTCGTACTCGTTGGAGACGATGATCGCACGCTGTCCGCCACGGATACGTGCATCGATGTCGTACTCTTTGTTCTTACCCATAAGGAAGGCCGGAAAGCTACGACTCATACTGAACTTGCCGAAGCCCGGCATAGCCCAGCCAAACATCTCGTGCGTATCTGCACCTTCGTTGATCGCAGTCACGAGGTTGCTGTATGGGCTGAGGTACTTGTAGTCACCGATCACCTGCACACCTGTAAGGACATCGCCATCGATGATGCGAAGATCGTCAGTATTGTTGCCGAGCTTATCTGCCACAAGTGTGTGAATATCAGCTCCGGGAAGGACATTTGCGTATCCCCTCTTTTCCATACGAGCACCGACGAAAGCAATCTTCTTAGTCATATCCACCTTGCCTGTGGCAAGGAAACGACCGATGATGACGAGTTCGGTAGCCGAAAGCGTCCACACCGTCTCACCCTTGTTGACAGGCGCAGTGTGATTGATGAGCACACCCACATTACCTGCAGGATGTGGTCCCACGACTTCGTAAGTCTTGCAGTTGGACAATCTGAGTGCGCTCCCCTGCTTTGTACCCACATAAACAGAGCCCGATGTCAGCTTGGCCAAAGCATCGATCCCCTTTTGGAGATAGGCCTCTTGTCCCTTGATCACAAACTCGGTGTCAGGGGTGAGTGGTGCCGTCATCTGTGCAGTCACGAAGATATCTCTTGGTGTCACATCGGGATTGACGACATAGTCATAAGGACGTTGGCGCACGAGAGCGAGCATCCCCGATTTTAGGAGCAACGCCTTGAGGTCGTCAACTCCCATCGAAGCGACATTCGCCACATCGAAGTGTTCGTACTCCTGTGTCGCATCAGCCTTGATGTTGATGCTAAGTATCTTACGCTTTTCACCTCTGTGGATCTCGACCACTTCACCACTCACAGGAGCAGTCACGACGAGCTGAGGGAACAATTTATGATAAAGGACGGGCGTACCGGCTTTGACACGGTCACCCACTTTGATCGATAGTTTGGGGACAAATCCGGGATAATGATCCGGCACGACACCGAAGATCTCACCCATAGATACAGGGATATCGACCTCAGATGCTTTGCCCACGAGATTGATATCCAATCCTTTCTTGATTTTAATCACATTTGCCATATAATATAGATGTGTGGGTAAAATATTTTCTCAAAGTTACACTAATAATACCTAATTCAAAGGCAAAATGGCAACAAATCGAACACTTACCCCTAAAAATTCATGTATATCATCACCAAAAATAGTGATGCCTGATGCTCTCCTGCTCGACTAAATGAAAAGCAATATCATCAACTGAGCCACCAAGACCCTGAGGAACATCGTCAGAGGATACACCGTCGCATAGCCGATAGCCGAAGCATCTGTGTCTGAGAGGGTATTGGCATAAGCAAGTGCAGGAGGGTCGGTATTGCTACCTGCGATAAGCCCTGCAAGGGTGAAGTAGTTGATCTTGAATGCCAGACGAGCCACCGTACCCATAAGCAGGATAGGAATGATCGTGATAAGGACGCCATAAAGCACCCACATGTGTCCCCCTTTATTGACGACAGTATCCAAGAATCCTTCACCTGCACCGAGTCCCACACATGCCAAGAAGGCGGTGATACCTATCTCTCTCATGAGGAGATTGGCACTCGTGGTTGTATAAGTGACGATCTTGTACTTGTGCCCGAAGCTCGCAAGAAGGATAGCCACGAGAAGAGGGCCACCCGCAAGACCGATCTTCACCGGCTGAGGGATACCGGGTATCATCATCGGGATAGAGCCCAAGATGACACCGAGGGCGATGCCCAAGAATATAGAGATGAGGTTAGGCTCATGGAGGTGCTTGACCGAGTTGCCGAGGATCTTTTCGACACTGGAGAGAGCCGCATCACTACCCACGATGGTCAACTTGTCTCCATACTGAAGACGAAAGTCACTCGACGCCACCATCTCAAATCCTGACCTGTTGACACGAGTGATGTTGACCCCATAGAGAGCTCTGAGGTTGAGTGCACCGATACTCTTGCCACTGATCTCACTCTTGGTGATCACCACACGACGACTGACGAAGTGCGCATTCGAAGGTACCCATTGCTTACGGTCCATCTTGATCTCCTTACCCACCATCATCGTGATAGGATCGACATCCTCCTTACGAGTGATGACAAAGATCTTGTCTCCCTCTTCGAGGATGGTGTCAGGCCCTGCGATATCGATACTCTGAGTCGAACGCTTGTAGACTCGTGAGACAACAAAGTGTCTGTTGCTCAAGCTCTCTGAAAGCGACGAAACGGTCTTGCCGAAAATGGCCACATTCTGCACTTCGAGCGAAAGAGGCTCCAACGCTTCATCCGAACCACCTCTGGCCCTGCGGAGTGCCTCCTCTTCGTTCTTAAAACTGATCTTGAAGATCACCCTGAGAGCGATGATGGACATGATGATCCCCACGACACCAAGAGGATAAGCCACCGCATACCCCATCGGGATGGTAGGATCCTCAATACCTGTCGCATCAAGATAAGCCTGCTGAGCGGCACCGAGCCCGGGGGTATTGGTGATCGCACCCGACATGATACCCACCATGGTCGTGATCGGAAGTTTTGTGATGAAGTGGATAATGATCGTCACGATGGCACCGGTGAAGACGATCCCGGCAGCGATAAGGTTCATGGTACCACCACCTTTTTTGAAGTTGGAGAAGAAGCTGGGGCCCACCTGAAGACCGATGGAGAAGACGAAGAGGATGAGACCGAACTCCTTGAAGAAGTGCAGGACTTCATGATTGACCCTCAAACCCAGCTCACCGAAAAGAATCCCCACAAAGAGGATGAAAGTAACACCGAGAGAAATACCAAAGATCTTAATTTTTCCCAAGGCCATACCGAGGGCGATGGTCATTGCGATCAAAAGGATTGAATGCGCGACGCCTTGCCCCATGAATAAGTTATTGATCCATTCCATGAATTATAATAATAGAATACTGTGTTGTATAAGATTCGCCTGCAAAGATACTGCATTATTATCAATTCACTCCCTTACCGTCACACTCTTTTTGCCACTCCGAGTGAGAGCCCTTTACCCTTACAGACTTCCGTCATGCTTCGATCTTATGCTCATACCATGTACTTACTCCCCCTTCTTGCTTCTGCTCCACGACAGAAAGTATTCTATCGTGGAGCAGAAGCCCCTCTGTCCCTCGACAGACGACAACCCGTCAAGATCGAAATAGAGAACAGAAATCGAGAAAGTCCCTCATCAAGCCAATCCATCTGAAACAAAAACAGTTAGAACTTATCATCGAGACAATCCACTAAGGAAGCCAAAAAAATCTCACCTCGAACCCTTCACTTTTCTAAACGGATTGACTTGACATTTCAGAAATAATAAATATCTTTCCGATGTTGAAAAAGAGAAGCACAATGATGAATAAGAATTTTAAGAATAGATTTGACACGAATAATAAAAACCTACAATACAAGAAGCAAATTGTAGATTATTACATTCACAACGGCCCTGACACCCTCACCGTCCTATCTAAAGTCTTGGACATCAGCGTACCCACAGCGAGCAAGTTTGTCTCCGAACTGTGTGACACCAAGATACTCACCAACTACGGCAAGCTCGAGACTGCGGGAGGCAGACATCCGTATCTCTATGGGCTGGATCCCACCGAATGCTTCTTCGTGGGTGTGGACTTCACTCCCGGCAAGATGCACTGCGCTGTGATGAACCTCCGAGGCGAACGTGTCTACGAACAAATGAACATCCCATTCGACTTTGCCAACACTCAAGCTTGTTTGGATCAGATCGGCAAGGAGGTAAGCAGATTTGTCGACAACTGTCCACAAGGAAGACAAGGCATCGTCAGTATAGGCATCAACATCTTCGGACGCCTCAACCCCGCGACAGGATACAGTTACACGTACTTCAACTTCAGCGAAATCCCATTGGGCAAGACCCTCAGCCAAGAGATCGGCATCCCCACCTATATCGACAACGACTCCAGGGCTTGTGCCTATGGAGAGTACATGACCCACTTCCTGCACCATGGCAAGAATATGTTGTTTGTCAATGTCGCTTGGGGGCTTGGTCTCGGGATCATCCTTGACGGACACCCATACAATGGGAAGTCGGGGTTTTCGGGAGAGTTCGGGCACATACACATCTACGACAACGAAGTCCTCTGCCACTGTGGCAAGAAGGGGTGTATACAGACCGAAGCTTCAGGGCTCGCACTCCATCGTAAGTTCATCGAAAAAATCAATAAGGGTGGTAACTCCACACTACTGGAGAAGTACGACTTGTCCAAAGGCCCTCTCGAAGAACAAATCACCCTCGATGATCTCATAGAAGCGACTCAGCAGGAGGACATCCTCTGCATAGAGATCCTCGAAGATGTGGGCGAACAGCTTGGAAAACAGATTGCAGGGCTCATCAACCTCTTCAACCCCGATATCGTCGTCGTCGGCGGTGCTCTCTCCAAGACGGGGGATCATCTCATGCACCCACTTCGCAGCTCGATCCGTAAGTACTCACTGAATATGGTGAATCAGGATACCGCCCTCAAGATATCATACCTTCAAAGCTATGCCGGTGTGATGGGGGCTTGTATGCTTGCACGGAAAAAAGCCATCGAAGACCTTACGGCATAGGCTCGAGATCAAGGAAGAAAGAGCCCGGAGCAACTCATGTGTGTTCCCAAAAGGGACGGCTCTCGGGACAAGCATTCCCTAAGGCAGTACTTGCAACGAGAATAAGAAGGGAGCAGTGACAACAATGAAAACTTTGTCACTGCTCCCTTTACAATATGATATGCACTAGTTGATCCTAAAGCCTTAAAACCACACAACAAAAAGGACTCGATGCATCAAAAGATACATCGAGTGCAGATACAATGTGTATCTATGAGTGCCGAACGTCTTTAGATAGAAGCCCCCCCAGACTGAAGGGGCATTGGCATATAAGACAGACACAAGCCTATTCAGCGAACGGTCTTAACTCCGTACAAATAAGTGTACAGACAGCCTACGAAGAGAGCTCCACCGATGATATTACCGATGGTTGAGGGGATGAGATTGTCCCATACAAAACTCCACCAACTGACGTCTGCACCATACAAGATACCTGTGGGGATATAAAACATATTCGCAATAGAGTGCTCAAATCCGATGGCCACAAACGCCATCACCGGCCACCAAATGCCGACAAGTCGACCGAGCATACTCTTGGACGAGAAGCCAAGCCATACAGCGAGACAGACCATCCAGTTGGCCCCCACCCCTCTGAACATCACCTCCATCCAGTCGAGGGAGGTCTTGTACTCAGCCACCTTGGTGATGTAGGCGGTGTAAGCTTCCGGCTTCATGATACCTGCCTGATACACCAAGAAATAGTCAAACAGGAAAGCACCGACAAAGTTGGCGATGAAGACCACGCCCCAGTTCTTCACAAAGTAGGAGAGCGGTATCTGCCTCTTGATTGTGGCAGGCATAAGGTAAGCCGTATTGCCTGTAAAGAGTTCGGCACCAACAAGGACAACAAGCATCAAGCCCACAGGAAAGGCAGCCCCTGCGAGCAACTTCGGTAGGGAGGGATTTCCCACAGACCATTCACCAAAGCCCGCAGCAAAGAGCGAAGAGAGCAAGCCCCCCATGCTGATATATACCCCTGCAAGGCAACCGAGGACAAAGATCTTTGTCCAAGGAGTTTTGTACTTCTTTTGTCCAAGAAGAATGACATTATCTATAGTTTCGTTGGGCGTATTCATATCGGATGATTTATCACATTAACACTTTCGAGCGACAAAAGTAATGAGAATAAATCTAACAAGCACACGATATAAAATAAATATCCCTAAAAAGTAAGCATTCCCGACTCAAGTACTCCAAAATCAAGTCCTACGGACACGTAAAACGACAGTCCCAAACACCACATAAACATTCACTCTCTCACCCTAACGCCGATCCTCACGACACATCCTAAAAGTCTAAACCAAAAAGGAATAATACCATCACCAAGGCAAGAGAGACGATACTACGAAAAGGCTCATGCGCCCTTCAAGCAGCTTGCTTGAAGGGCGCATGAGCCGTATATATCGAGTATGAGATAAGTCTATGACTTCTTACTGCACATCTCTCTTGTGCACCCTGCTACCGAAGAGGGCGTAGTAGAGGAGATAGAGTTCACCGACAGCAACGATGAGCCAGGTGTACTCCCAGCTACCGAATGAGTCTGCAAGTGCACCTTGTACCAATGGCAGGACAGCACCACCGAAGACACCCATCATGAGCAGGCCTGTGCCCTTTGAGGTATAGCGTCCGAGTCCTTCGATGGCAAGAGAGAAGATCGCAGGCCACATGATCGAGTGGAAGAGACCGACTCCGACGAGGAACCAGGGGTTGCTCGTCCCTACTGCAATAAGGACAAGGATCGCAGCTCCGGCAGAAGCAACCGTAAGCTGAACCTGGCCACTGATCTTGCTGAAGATACTTCCGAAGACACGACCGATGAGGAGACCAAGCCAGTAGAGCATGGTCATATTGGCAGCCTTATCGAAGAGGATACCGTTGTCCATGGCAAAGAGATTGAGGTTGGCTCCGATACAGACCTCTACACCGACATAAGTGAAGATCGCCACGACGCCGAGGACAAGGTGGCGGAAACTGAAGATGCTGTCCGGAAGGACTTCTCCGACCTTTTTCTCCGTACTTGCAATGCTTGGGAGGTTGGTTCCTTTCAAGAAGAAGACGATCAAAAGGACAAGGATCATCAAACAGAGTATGGGGATATAGAGCGAACTGATATTGATGTCAAGACCACTCTTACCGGAGAAGATGACATAAGCCACAAAGAGGGGTGCGAGGGTATTCATCAATGAGTTCCCTGCCCCTGCAATGCTTTGACGCTGCACGCCGGATGTCCCCTTGACGTCACAAGCGACAAGGTAAGGATTGACGACCACTTGGAGATAAGTGAGTGCAGTACCTGCCACAAATGCAGCAAGGAGGAAGACCCAATAAGCGTAAGGGATCACGATCTCGGGAAGATACTTCAGAGAAGAGTATTCGCCGGTCTTGGTGAACATGACCTCAAAGTTGCCGGTCTCTGCGGCTTTGGCGATCATCGCTTGTAGCGACTCACCCCTAAGAGCCAAGATCCCCTTTGCCTCGTCGATATGCGCCTCAAACTTCGGATAGTCAAACGTATCGAAGACATACGCAGACAGTTGATAGAGACCGAACGATACGATCAAGATGATGAGACCGAAGATGAGAGACTTCTTGTACCCATTACGCTCGACATAGCGTGAGGTGAGAGGCCCCATGACAAGATAAGCGGAGAAGAACGAGAAGGTCAGCAGTGTCGTCAACGTATTGGTATACTGCCCACCGAGGAGGAGATACGCCGCCTGCATGGGCACCTGAAACTGTTGGTTGAGACTGGTGATGAGCCCGATCAAGGACATGAGGACCACCATGATGATGAATGGTCCGAGATAAGATTGTTGTTGGTGTTGATTAACAGACATTGTTTGATATATGTATTAAACTTATTGATCTTGGACTAATGGGTCAGAAGACGAAGAGGACATAAGCCTTGCCCGAGAATATCTGCTCGGCGGACTTACCGAAGGTCTCGGAGCGTGCGTTGTTGAAGAAGTCGCCCAGACCTTGATAATACGTCACCTTGGCACCGAAGACCATCTTGCGCCATTCGTACTCCGCACCGAGACCACCCCCGAGTCCCCAAGCAAACTTTTGTTCGACTTCCTTATTGTGATGGATGATGATCAAACCCTCGGCATTACCGGCATCGATATTTGTGATCTTCTTATCTCCCATGAAGTACCCGAACTGAGGTCCGACACCGACCGTGAACCTAAATGGCCCGGCATCGGTCGAATAGTGGGTAAGCACAGGCACTTGTATATAGTTCATTTCGCGTTCGTAATAGACATCGGGCTTATCGTCGATACGATCCTTCCACCCTCTGCGAGAATAGTCCACCTCGACCCAAATACCCCAGATACCGAAGTAATCGTCAAGGTCTGCCCTGAAGACCAAACCGGAGTCAAAGCCGCGCTTCATGGTTTGTGGGATGGAGGGCACAAAGATAACGTTCGAGAGGTTGATCCCTCCGATGGCACCCAGCATGACTTTCGGCTTGAAGCGTTGCACCTGAGCATGAGCGACAGGGACACTCAGAAACAGCCCCAACAGGGCAAGAAGCACTTTGGTATAAAGCCTATTCATAGGACAGATCACCTCCCTTCTACCGTGCCGTCGGAGTTGTACTGCACGAAGATCACACCGTGGTTGTTGAACCTTCGAGTATTCTTCTCATCCGCCATGAAGTCGAACTGCGACTGTAATCCGCTCTCCTGAGCAGTGCCATGAGCTTCCTCGGGTCTCTTGAAGAGGAAGTACCTGCCGGTATCATACCCCAAGACACTATACTTCGGATAGGTATTGCCTATGCTGTGACTGAACCACGTGACAAACTCACGCTGAAATGCCTTGTAGGCCGAGGCCTTGGTATCGGCATAGAACGGAGTGTAGAACGTAGCACCGACCTTGGACAACTGTGGCACGATGGCATAATAGGTCTGCCATTCGGGGTATCCGAATGCCGTCACATTATTGACTGCCAAGCTGTCCATGGCATGAGTGATCGGAGCCAACACCCCTGTGGCTGCGACGAGAGAACCCGATGTGGGGATCATCACGGTGCGAGAGTAGTTCTGCGAAAGGCGTTGGACATCGCTCTTTGTGAGCATCATCGCCCCGATGTTGAGCTCTTCATAGGAGATCCCCCCACGATTCATGTGCGACTTGAGCGTAGAGATGAATGCCCCTTTGTGATTGGTCATCTCATCGCTTCTGACGATACAGACATGATCGCCCTGATGCTCCCTCACAAACCGTGCCGCTGCCACCTCATGCATGACATCATGAGGTGTGTTGACCTGAAAGACATTGACATTCTTGACATCGACGAGGGGATAGTTTTTCGAAGTGAAAGGGATGATATATGCAGCACCCTTGAGCTCTGCTGCTGAGGCAAGGAGCTTGATCGACTCGTCGGATACCCCTCCGATGATGTAATCCACAGAAGTGAGTTTGTCGATCTCGTTCATAGTAGTGCGCATATTGGCAGGTGAGCAGTCGTAGACATACAGATCGACACTATTGCCGGCCTCCTGAGTCTCCTTGAGAGCCAAGAGGAAGCCCTCATAATAGTCGGAGAAGCGGTTGCCACTATCGGTGCTGAACGGTAGGGCAAGGACGATCTTCAATGCAGGCATCGTGGGTACGACGGGCGTAAAGATCCCTCTGAAAGGGTCTTTACCCTTGTCCGGCGTGGGCAGATGAGGGGCGATGCTATCCACTTGGATCTCCTGAGGGATGAGGATCGTCATCCCGGCACGGAGCCCGTGCTTGACCTGCGGGTTGTAATACAACAACTGCTCTTCGCTCCACCCCGTGATCTTACAGAGGTTATAGATGGTCTGCCCCGAAGGCACCACATACGGCTTGAGCCCCTTTGTGGGCACCGGAAGGGTAGACTCGGGCACAGAGTGTGCGATGCGCTCGCTCCTTACCGGCTCGACAGGCTTTTGAGGTCGACTCTCCTCAGCCTTGATGGCCCTCTTCTCTTCCTTAACGGGTTGTTCCCTCTGTGTTTCCTGCTTGGTCTTGTTTACCTTCGTCCCTTTCTCAGGGATGAGGATGATCATCCCGGGAGAGATTTTGTCTCTGGAGAGGTTCGAATTGACCGACAATATATCATCCAAGGAGACATTGTACTTCCTCGCAATCGACGAAAGGGTCTCACCCCTCTCCACTGCATGATAAAGGACTCGTCCGTCCTGTGCCATAGTCCTGACAACGGAGGTCAAGGATGATGATGGACATGCCATGCCACGAGCCTTACCGAATGAGCCCAAAGGGAGCACCGGCACAAGCATCATGAGCGTCAAAATATGTGCTAATCTATTCATATCAAAATCCTAATCTATCTGGCAAAAATACAGATAATCTACGAAAGAGACACATCTCTAACACTTCAATATCCAAGGACAGGAGATTTAACAGAGCAAAAACAGTCCCTATGCTCCGCCACGGGGGAACTTCAAGGACAGCAAAAAGCAATCATCACACATGCCATAACACGCTGATCCCGCTCCATCCATGAGACATAGAGCCGGACAGCAAGATCCGAAAAGAGCGTTACTGCAATCCTTGGATGACCTGCTCGATCAAATAGATGAGCCCATTGACAATGTTGAGCGAATATACAGGCTCCATACGCTTGGTGAGAGGGTTGTAGACATAGTCGACACCGACACTGACGGGGCCATAGCCGGGGATGTTGTAGCCGATCCCTCCACCGACACCCATGCTCCAAAAGCCGGGCTGAGGAGTCCACCCGAAGTAAGGGGCATTGGATTGGCTTGTAAATCCCTTGCCATAAACAAAAACACCTTGATCGGCAGTGTACTTGAAGGTCATCCCGCTATACAGCGACTGATAACCATAACCACGTGTGGGAGGCAAATGAATAAGATTGACACCCCCATACAGCCCAAACTCCCAATTGTCGCTCGGATTGTAGCCGGCATAGACACGGGGATTAAGGTAGCGAGTGCCCATAAATCCACCCACCGAGACCCCAGCCCCGAGGCTCAAGGACTTATTGGCATCGTACCTCAAGCCTCCATAAAGGTCATATTGCTTGTGTGCATGAAATGTAGAGGGAAGACTTGTATAACCAATCATACCGGAAAGCTCAAGCGACAACTTTTTATCCAACTTGTAATCTGCTTGAAGCCCTCGTTGTATCGAATACAACATACCATTGTACCACTGAGACTGACTGTTCATGCCCTCATAGGAACTTCCGGACAAGGTGAGTCGTCGCCGTGGGGCATCCACCCTCATGGCGCCCTTGGACAACCCGATGGCATCTGCACCCATGGGAGAGTTTGAATCGAAGCCATTACGAGACAACTCAAACTTATGAAGAGACATCCCCTTGGGAAGATCCAAAGATGAAGGGCGAGCCATCTCGGGCACAAGCACCGGTCTATGCTTCGAAAGGCTGTCGATCCTCAACTCCGGCAAGACCTCCTGCGCCAAGACCCCTCCACCCCAAGGAAAAGTCACCAACACGAGGAGAGCAACAAAAAGTCTCAAAAGTATCTGCATAACTATAGAATGTATAACAAAGCTCAGCGCAAAGATAAAAAATAATATCTCTCGTCCCTCTTCTCCCCATGGCACGAAAAAAGGTTGTACGATTCGATGCAACAAGTCAAACGACTTTTTTCATCAAGTCATAGAACTTGATTTGAAGGTTCGGACGTCTTTGCCCGATGAGTCCCAAAAGCCCGAAGCACACCAAAGTATAGAGTTCGCCTTGCGATTGCCCGACGACCACTCTCTTTCGGCCAACTGAGTATCTTATATCCCGAGGCAAAAAGCATGCTACCCTTGATAAAAACACCCACAAATACCGACCATCATACCTACCGGCAAGAAGAGCTGACAGAAAGGCACGACACATCACACCATACCATATAACACTCTCACCCAAATGCAAAATAAAAAACCTCTACTTGTTCCCTGTGAGAACAAGTAGAGGTTATGACAACAAATTGGCACTCGACCAACGCACGATGTCACGGCACTCAGGATCAGTACCGGCACGTCACCCAAAATCCCATCGACATGATCCATGGCGACTTGTGGCAAAGGCCGAGCAACCTTCGTGGCTTTTTAGCTCTTGACAAGAGAAGATCCGCAATCATCTTGAGCACCGGGGTACCCAATAACGGCGGATAGAGATCAAGCGTCTCTGTTGGAACGCTTGTTGATGAGGATGTGTGCCACAAAGCCAAGGACGACAAGGAGTAGCCCGACACCCACCATGACGTTGGACTGCGCAGTACCGATGATACCTCTATATATCAAGATGGCTGCTCCGATCAAAAGTGTAATGATACCGATGTGTTTCATACTATATCTTTATTGTATTGTTTAGTTATTCCTTCTCTTGACAGGGAATGAATCATCACATCCCTTAACAATTATACAAATAAACTAATTATAATCGAGAAGTAAAAGGGAATCCGTGTCGATTTACCATTCTTCTGTCATAAAAGTTTATCCATCAGTGACTCGGCTGGGACTCAAACCCAGGACCTTCGGAACCGGAATCCGATGCTCTATTCGACTAAGCTACCGAGCCGTAAACCTCTCAGGCTGGGCAAAGATAACAATTTTTCAAGACAAAATCCGATGCTCTTCGACGTATCGGTGCATAAAGTCGAGGGCTGCTTCGCGCTCATTGGGGATGACACCGTCGAGGATGGCATTCTTGATCGCCTCTTTGATGTCTCCCACCACACGAGATGGGGGGAGGTTGTAGGTCGCCATGATCTCTTCGCCGGAGACGGGAGGCTGGAAGTTGCGGATCCTGTCCTTCTCTTCGATCTCCACAAGCTTCTCACGCACGATCTTGAAGTTGGCGATACACTTGGCGATCTTGACAGGGTTTTTGCTTGTCATATCAGCCTCGCAGAGGAGCATGAGGTCGTCGATGTCTTCCCCGGCCTCAAAGAGGAGTCGTCTCACGGCAGAATCGGTCACCCCTTCCTCGGAGAGTTGTGCAGGGCGCATATGGAGATTGACGAGCTTCTGGACATACTTGAGACGATCGTCAAGGGGCAACTTGAGACGCTTAAATATCTTCGGCAACATCTTACCACCCACATAGTTATGATTGTAGAATGTCCAGCCTATACCCTTTTCGTACCTCTTGGTGACGGGCTTGGCAATGTCGTGAAAGAGTGCAGCGAGACGGAGGTAGAGATTGTCAGAGCGTTCGGAGAGTTGGTCGACGACGATGAGAGTGTGGTGAAAGTTGTCTTTGTGGCCAATACCTTCTCGTGTCTCTGCCCCTTTGAGGGCGACGATCTCAGGACATATCTCTTCCATGAGACCGCATTCGTCCATCAGCTGAAGACCGATCGATGGCCTGGGACTCTCCATGATCTTGACAAACTCGACCATGATCCTCTCGCGACTGACGATGGAGATGCGAGATGCGTTGAGGCGGATGGATTCCTTGATATACTGAGGGATGGTGAAGTCGAGCTGAGAAGCGAACCTTACGGCTCTCATCATACGCAAAGGGTCATCCGAGAAGGTCGTATCGGGATCCAATGGTGTCTGGATCACACGGTTCTCGATATCTCTGATGCCGTCGAATGGGTCTATGACACGTCCGAGATCATTCTTATTGATGGAGATGGAGAGTGCGTTGATGGTGAAGTCTCTGCGCCTCTGGTCGTCTTCGAATGTCCCATCTTCGACGATGGGCTTACGACTGTCGGCTCGATAGCTTTCTTTGCGTGCGCCGACAAACTCAAGCTCTAAGTCTCTGAACTTGACTTGTGCCGTGCCAAAGCTCTTGAACACGGAGAGGTGAGCCTCTCGCCTGCCGAGACGGTTGGCGACCTCCGTGGCAAGAGCTATGCCACTCTTGTCTGTGACTATATCCAGATCACAAGAGGGGCGTTGCATGATGATGTCTCTCACAAATCCCCCTATGACATACACCTCTTGACCGAGAGCCTCTGCACTCTCAGCGAGCAGGTCGAGCAGCTCTTTGCCCAGGCGGTGGATAAGTTCTTTGAGTATTTCGTCCTTACTATTTATCATCTTTATTTTTCTTGGACTCTGAAGGGGCTTTTACGTTGATTTTCTGTGCCACAATATACTCAGGTCTTCTCTTGACTTCGTCAAATATCACACCTATGTATCTGCTGACAAGTCCGATCGTGATCAGCTGAACCCCTCCAAAGAATATAACTATCGTAACTATCGATGTCCAACCGGTCTCGGGATGTGTAAAGCCCAAAAACTTCCCAAACACGATCCACAAGCCCAACAAAAGCCCGATGATGACCGAAGCAAAACCGAGTCCGCTGGCGACCTTGAGAGGCCTGTATGAAAAGTAAAGGATGGCATCGAAGGCGAGCTTGAGCATCTTGCGCAAGCCGTACTTGGTCTTCCCTGCGGCTCTCTCATGCCTGTGATAGTAGTATGGGACCTGATTGTATCCCATCCAACTGATGAGCCCTCGGATGTACTTATTGTGTTCGGGCAGGGCATTGAACTCCTCGATGACCTTGCGATCCATGATCCTGAAGTCTCCCGTATCGACCGGGAAAGGTGTTTCGCTGAGATAGTTGAGCAGACGGTAAAATATCTTTGCGGTACACTTCTTGAACCAAGTCTCGTCCCTTCGCTCTTGTCGTACACCGTAAACGACATTGGCATTCTGATCCTTGAGATAATGCCACATCTCCGGTATGGCTTCGGGAGGATCCTGAAGGTCGGCATCGATGACGACGACATAATCACTGACGGCATGATTGATCCCGGCTGTCACTGCGGACTGATGTCCGAAGTTGCGTGAGAAGTGGATCACCTGCACACGCTCCTGCTCTCGGGCAAAGCGATTGAGGATCATAGCTGTACCGTCCTTGCTACCGTCGTTGACAAAGAGAAATGACACTTCGAGCTCGGGGATCATCGGTAAGATGCCCAAAAGACGTTGGAAAGTGGTCTCCAACACATCTTCCTCGTTGTAGCAAGGGATTATGATGGTGAGGCTCTCTTTCATCTTTATTTTTCGGTTCTGAGGGAAGAGTTACTTACGCTTGAACGTGATAAACTTGTTCATCACGAAGTTGGCGATGTTGAAGATGACCATCGCTATGATCTGCTGTGCATAACCATCGATATCGGAGTTGTTTTTGAGCCACAACAGGAAGCCAAACTGTATGGCATAGCAGAAGAGGAAGACGGCGACAAAAGTTGCAAACTTTCGCCAATTGTACGCGCTCTTGAAAGTGTACTTGCTATTCCACACGAAGCTGTTGACGACTCCGGCAGCATAGCCAAGCACGTTGGATAGCTCGGGGGACATCCCGGCCATCTTCAAGCATACCCATATCACCACAGCGGTAATCAAAGTATTCGAAACCCCGACTATGCCATAACTGGCGAGCTGTCGAAAGAGTTCATACTTCGATCCCGAAGTCTGCGTATTTCCCTTTGTTCGATCCATCTTTATATCTCTGCTCAGGCGAAGGTCTGTTGAATGCTCCGCCCAACTACGCAAAAGTATAAAAAGTTTGGCAAACCTCTTTAAGGTTATGCCCGATACTGCGATCGAAACTGCGTTTTTTCTTCCGATTTATCTTCCGCACGAGGTCGGAGGATTGCCTTTATCATCGCCCTTCCCCGGCTTGATGTCACAACCCGAACAGCCGGCACAAGGGCTGCCGGCATCATTCTTTTTGAACATCCGCACGGCTCCTCGCACGAGAAGGACGAAGACAACAGCAATGATAAGATATACAATGATTTCTTGCAACATAGTCTTAAAAGAACATTCGTCCCAACAATACACAGCCGTACGACAGCAACCATCCGATGGCCAGAGAGTAGAACACCGAGAAGAATGCCCACTTCGCAGAGCCGGACTCCCTACCGATGGCCACGATCGTCGCAATACAAGGGAAGTAGATCAGGACAAAGATCATAAACGCCAATGCCGTGATCGGATCGTAAGCCGGCGAACCATCAGGTCTCTTTGCCGTCTGGAGCTTCTCGGTCAATAAGACCTCGTTGCTGTCATCCCCCACATAGAGCACACCCATCGTACTCACGACGATTTCCTTGGCTGCCGCACCCGTAAGGAGAGCGACACTCATGCGCCAGTCAAAGCCAAGCGGCTCAAAGACAGGCTCTATCGCATGACCGATCTTCCCGATATAAGAGTGCTCCTGCTGAAGCATGCTCTCTCGTTGCTCTTCACTCAAACCTTCGAAGTACTCGACCTCAGAGACGGCATGATCTTTTGCAAAGTTCGCCACCTCCTGTGTCTCGGTGCCTCCCTCATAGCGTGGGAAATAGCCCAGTGCCCACACTGCTATCGAAGCCACGAGGATCACGGTACCCATCTTGTTGAGGTACTGCTTGGCACGTGTCCACATATGAAGCAAGACACTCATCGTCGTGGGGATACGATAGGGGGGCAGCTCCATCACGAACGGAGTATCTTCTCGCGTGAAGAAAAACTTCTTGAGCAGCAACGCGCTAAGCACGGCCACAATAATACCGAGGAAGTACATCCCGAAGAGCACCGTCCCTGCCGATTGGGGGAAGAACGCCCCTGCCAAGAGCAAGTACACCGGCAGACGAGCACTACAACTCATGAACGGCAGGATGAGCATCGTCACCATGCGGTTATTACGACTTTCGATCGTTCGAGTCGCCATGACCGCAGGGACATTGCACCCGAAGCCCATCACAAGGGGGATGAACGACTTCCCGTGCAAACCTATCAAGTGCATCAGCCTATCCATGATGAATGCCGCACGAGCCATATATCCGGTGTCCTCCATGATCGACATGAAGAGATAGAGGATGACGATGTTCGGCAAGAAGACGATGACCCCTCCGACCCCTCCGATGACCCCATCGATGAGCAGATCCTTGAGCATGCCATCGGGCATCCAGGTACCGACGAGATTGCCGAGCCACTCGACACCGGCCTCGATCCAGTCCATCGGATACTGCCCGAGCGTAAAGGTCGCTTGGAACATGATATACATCAACGCGATGAAGATCGGGAATCCCCATATCTTGTGTGTCAGGATGTGGTCTATCTTCCTGTTTTTGTCCACGATGTCGGAGAAGTCCGCCTTGAGCGTCTCATTGAGCGCACCACTGACGAAGCCATAGCGAGTGTCGGTGATCACCGTCTGCATGTCCTTCTCATACTTCGCCTCATACCCCTGACGGAGGTATCGAGCCCTCGTCAAGAGGTAGCCCCCTTTATTCATCTCCTTCTCCACCTGATGAGACAAGGCCTCATCATCTTCAAGGAGCTTGATGGCCACATAACGGCTACGGATACGACGAAGCGAGTCACTCATATCCGTCGAGTAAGCATCGATCTCGCCCTTGAGTTGGACGATCGCATCCTCCACATCCTCTCTGTATCTCACGTCGACGATACGACGAGTCTCCGATCTCTTCTCATGGAGCTCGATGACCTGAGTGAAGAGTTCTTTCAGCCCACGGCCTGTACGCCCGACGGTGGGACAAAGAGGGACACCCAGAAGTTGAGTCAACTTAGGCAAGTCAAGCTCGCTACTGCTCTTCTCAAACTCATCAAACATATTCAACGCCACCACCATCGGCAACCCCGTCTCTATCAGCTGAGTCGTCATGTATAGGTTGCGCTCGAGGTTGGAGGTATCCACCACATTGATGAGGACATCAGGCTGCTCCTCACCAGACATGAAGTCAGAGATATACCTCTCTTCGAGACTGTAAGACGACAACGAATAAGTACCGGGTAGATCCACCAGGTCAAAGGTATAGCCCCCCTGTCGGTACTGAGCCGTCTTTGCCTCGACAGTCACGCCGCTGTAATTTCCCACATGTTCGTTGGCACCACTGGCGGCATTGAAGAGGGAGGTCTTGCCACAGTTTGGGTTCCCCACGAAAGCCACCTTGATACGCTTGGGGTCCTTCACCGGCTTATCGACGGCAAGGCGGACTCTATCCTCCGATGCCTCGAAGGGCACAGCCTCAGGGACACGCACCTCGTTGGGTGAGATGAGCTCGACCTCTATGGTCTCTGCCTCCTGACGTCTCAGGGAGACATCATAGTTGAGGATCCGGTACTGCACAGGATCTTGCATGGGAGCACTCTTCACGACGAGGATCTCCTTCCCTCTGAGGAAGCCCATCTCCAAGATACGCTTCCGAAACGCTCCCTGCGCATGGTGTCGGACGATGATCGCTCTATCGCCCGTATGTAGTTCTGACAATCTCATAAACAAATATTTTGTGGTCTATAATTCACACTCTAAAACCAATCCCACGGAGATACAACATCCCCATGATAACGAGTGTTCAAAAATACGATACTTTGGACAATCCCGACATACCTAAAAGTAGGGATATTCGATCAAAAAAACTCCTTTATCGAAGAAAGAAATGCAGTCCGTAACCAACCATATATTTAATGTATTATGGAGCATAAAAAAAGATCCTTGAACTTGTCATCACGATTCATACGACTTTCGAAATCGAGTCCTACCGATCATCATCGAGCCTCCTACGACTTCTTTGTGTCGGGATAAGACCACCCAGCCTTGCAAGCCCCCCCAGAATACATACTGTCGTCCGCAAGAACACATTCCGACACGGCACAGAATGAATTCTGTCGTGCACCGAGACAGACCTTTCGGAGGACTCATGACTTGGAGCTCGGCAAGCCTTATGAAGACAGCATGGACGGATATTTTTCGTACCTTTGGATAACGATAAACAATAACCACTTGATACATAATCTAAAAACTAATATAAAATACTGAGACATGAAGACCTTACAAAAACAAATAGCGGAAAAACTATTGGAAGTAAAGGCCGTAAGACTCCAACCCAACAACCCTTTCACATGGGCTTCGGGCTGGAAGTCACCGATCTATTGTGACAATAGGAAGACCCTCTCCTATCCTGCCGTACGCACCTACATCAAGTTGCAGCTCGCCAGAGTGATCAGTGAAACTTTCCCCGAAGTCGAAGCCATCGCCGGTGTGGCAACGGGGGCCATCGCCCAAGGTGCATTGGTATCTGACCTACTCGGCCTGCCATTTGCCTACATCCGTGCCACTCCCAAGGATCATGGGCTCGAAAATCTCATCGAGGGTGAGCTCCGCCCGGGAGCAAAAGTCGTCGTCGTCGAAGACCTGATCTCTACGGGAGGTAGCAGTCTCAAAGCTGTCGAAGCCCTTCGCCGTTTCGGATGTGAAGTCGTCGGGATGGTGGCGATCTACACTCATCAGTTCCCTCAAGCAACCGTCGCCTTTGAGGATGCCAACGTACGCCTTGTAACGCTCAGCAACTACGACGCCGTCATCGAAGAAGCCCTTCGCACAAACTATGTCAGCGAGGAGGATCTCGAAGCCCTCAGAGAGTGGCGCAAGTCTCCCGACACTTGGAGACAAGAGTAACAACAAAACATTTGGATCACAATGGAAGTCATCAACAGCAGATCATTTACACTCAAAAAAGACATACAGACCGTCTTCGGAATCGCATCCAAACCGAGTGTCCTATCGGGGCTCTTGGCAAAAGTGGGCGACAAGCTCCCTCTGAAGGATGTGTCACTATCGGACGACAGCTTCGGATTTGATGCTCCCATGGTGGGGCAGATCAAGTTTGTACGTTCGGCAGACTCCACGCCCAACCTCATACGCTACAAAGCGGAGAGCGCAGCAGTCCCCTTAGGCTTCCTCATCCACATGAAAGAGGCCGGGGAGCACACAGATATGCAACTCAGTGTGGAGGCCGACATCCCTTCGTTTCTCAAAGGGATGGTCATGAGCAAACTCTCTCCGGGTCTTGAAAAAGCTGCTGATATGCTCGAAAAAATCGATTTCGACAGACTCAAACTCTGAGCAAGAGTTTTTGCATCCTCTTACACTTGACACCTTTATGAATACTATAATGAAGAGCCTCCGTAGTCTCGTGACAGCTTCGGGGCTCTTCTTTTTTGTCTCTTGTGGCTCTTCGCCCGAACCTCACCCTCTTCCCGAAGCTCCGGCACGCCTGACATTGGATCTTTCGGGCGAGGCCTATGTGCTGAGGACTCCATTGGGAACATTGGAGGTCCGATCGCCTCGCACCATGGACGAACGAGTAGGAGTGGGAGGCATTGTCATCGTCCATGGCATACCCCAAGGGGGCTCTTCGGGGTACTATGCCTATGATATGGCTTGCCCCATCGAAGCCCCGGAGCTATCCGTAATCGAGCCTTACAAGGGCAACGAGCATGAAGGGTTGATCCTCTACCGTTGTCCCTCGTGTGGTGAGGTGTACGAATTGGGACTTGGCATAGGCAATCCCATTCGAGGTCTCGGCCGTCACCCCTTGAGGCAATACACCGCCATACTCTCCGGGGAGCTACTGCACATATCAAACAGAAGATAAATCCCCATCCGGAGGCAGTCTTTATCCGAAGAGTTTTCTTGAAATCGAGCGTGAAGTCCTTCCCCAAAAGCAATTCGGAGAGCTCCTCCGCACCATTCATATCGAAAATACTATTATCTTTGCTCAAAGAGGGATACCTATCCCCATTAGTCAAGCCGGACCCAACTAACGATTGGTCGGGCGAGTGTTAATGAAAAAACAAACAGTATGAGAAAGCTAACTCTTTTGCTCGTGACAGCATTCCTGACTTTGAGTGCAACCTATGCCCAAGACGTATTTTCGAAAGGCAAATCAACCATCAATATTGGTGCATCGTTCTTTGGCGAACTGGATAAGGGTAATGTATGGAAAGTGAGAACACCCAATCTGGCTGTCGCTTATGACCTCTCCGTCGCAGATAAACTCTTTGGAGAATATGGCAGCATCGGTGTGGGAGCATACATTTCCAATGTAGGATACAAGTCAGATGCCATGGGCAACTTCGGCTTCACGACCGTCGGAGCACGCGGTACACTGCATTTTGAATTTGTAAAAAACCTTGACCTCTACATTGGAGGGATGGCGGGCTACGCGATAAGAAGTGGAGAAGCCGAAAAGCTCGACCCGGTGAACATCAAGTCAAAATTTGCCTGGGTAGGATTTGGAGGTGTACGCTATATGTTCACCAACTTCCTTGGTATTTATGCTGAAGGGGGGTATGGTGAGTACATGCTCAACGGAGGCTTGACCCTAAGGTTCTAAAGTCCCTTTGTTGCGACATGACATAAGAAAGTGGTCGCACAAGGCAATAAATAAACTATACAATAAAGCGAGGCACAAATCTATTCCATGTTTAGGGATGATTTGTGCCTCGCTTTGATTTACAACTCAAAAACTTTACAACTGTATGAAAAGACTATTCACTGCCATCCTTGCTCTGACAATGGGATTCGGAACTCTCAGTGCACAAGAGGTATTTAAGAAGAACGATGTGGCGATGAACATGGGTATAGGATTCAACAATACTCTGACTATGAACTTCAACACCGTTGTACCACCGGTGTCCGTATCTGTCGAATATGGCATAGTGGACAACCCCTTCAACGAAGACAACGGCAGTATCGGTATCGGTGGCTACTTGGGCTATACCTCCTATGGAATCAAAAACAACAGCTTGACTGCAAACTACACCATACTCGGAGCACGTGGTTCGTACCACTACCAGTTCGTCCCCAAGCTTGACACTTATGCCGGTCTTCTTTTGGGGTTGGCTTTCAGAAGCGGAGATCTCATCGACAACACCAATACAAGCAACACAAGGTTGGCTTATGGTATATTCGTCGGTGGACGATATATGTTCCACGAGAATATCGGAGCATTTGCAGAAGTTGGCTGGGGCGTATCGGCAATCAACCTAGGGCTATCATTGAAATTCTGAGCCTCTCAAGACTACTCCCCTCAAGAAGAATAACAGAAAAAGCATCAGAATAAAGAGAAAGGTCAGACAATTCGGAGCAGAAGACACAACAAACAAGTGTGCCTCAAGGGTGAAGATTTAGATTTATCTCATCCTTGAGGCACTTCTTTTTCAGATACTCCATGCGAGTATTATAATAACAACAACACACCTCATGAGATGTAACCCACACAAAAGAACAAATTCACACTTTTTCACACCGAAAACACTAATACCCAAATATCAAGCACAAACAAATATTGATAGCAATTCAGACCCGAATATGTTAAAATCAAACCCTAAAACGAAATATCCATTAAAAAAAGTTGCTTTATTGAGAGATTAAGCGTTTATTTGCATGAGGGTATGTTCTGGAACGTAGCCCAAAAACGCAAAACAGGAACAGTCAAACTTAAAATTAAATTAACTTAACATAGCAATAAATTAACTCAACAGAAATACTTTAACATCTCGCTAAAGATCAACCAAAATCAGAAATCAACACAAACTCATTAGAGAAATATTAATCTAAAAAGCCCGTTTTTATGAAAAGAATTACATTACTTTTTGCTTTCCTTGTGATGAGCATGGGTATGGCACTAGCACAGTCTCAGGTCGAGGTATCTGGTACTGTCATCTCTGCCGAGGATAACCAGCCCATCATAGGAGCTACCGTTAGAGGTAAGACATCAAAGAAGGGTGACCGCACCAACATTGATGGTAAATTCAAATTCACAGTCCCTGCCAACGAAAAGATCATCATCATCTCTTTCGTGGGTATGAAAACTCGTGAAGTCGCGGTAGGAAAAAACCTTAAGATTGTTCTCCAACCGGATGCTACCAGTCTTGATGAAGTTGTTGCGATTGCTTATGGTACTGCCAAAAAGCAGTCTTTGGTGGGAGCACAGTCCAACGTATCTGCAAAGCAACTTGAGAGACGCCCAGTATCTAATGTCACGAATGCTCTTGCAGCGGCAGCACCAGGGGTACAGGTTACAACCTCTAGTGGACAGCCCGGCTCTGGTGCAAAAATTATGATTCGAGGATTTGGTTCTATGAAAGAAGAATCTTCGGCACCATTATTTGTCGTGGATGGAGCGATATACAACGGCAATATTAGTGATTTGCCAGCATCAGACATTCAGAGCCTAAGTATCTTGAAGGACGCTTCTTCTACAGCATTATATGGATCCAGTGCAGGTAACGGTGTCGTTCTGATTACCACTAAGAGTGGTTCTCGTGCAACAAAAGGGAAACCTAACTTTACTTTTACGACAAGTGTTGGCGGAAGCCGTCGAGGAGAAGATCGTTATGAAATCGTAAATGCTATGCAGCACTATCCTCTACGTTGGCAACAGTGGTTTAACCAGTACAAATATGAGGAAAAACGTTCAGATGAAGAAGCAGCATACAAGGCTAACAATGATGTGTATACAGATTTGGTATACAATCCTTACAAGGGGATATCGTCTTATGTTGCTTATGATGAAGCTCAAAAAAAATGGATCAAAACTAACGATGCCAATATTGCAGGAGCATCACCTCTTTTTGTTATGCCTGACGGCACACTGAATCCGGAAGTCACAGGTCTTCTTTGGGGGGATGACACAGATTGGGAAAAAGAGCTCTTTAGGACAGGCTTGCGTCAAGAATATACATTGAGTGGAGGTCTTAATACTGAGAAAATGAAGAGCTTCATGTCATTAAGCTATCTTGGAGAAGATGGTTACAAAAAATTCACTCATCTCAATCGTCTGTCGGCTCGTATCAATGTCTCTTATGATGTCAACAATTGGTTTACGGTAGGGACGAATACCAGTGTCGTTCATACAGATACAGAAAGCCCCAAAACCCTTAGAGGAGCAGCATCCAATCCTTTCAGCTTTATGAATTTCGTTGCTCCCATCTATCCTATTCATCAACACGATGAAAATGGGGCCTATATATTGGATGGGAATGGCAATAAGAAAGAGGATTATAGTTCATTCAGACCGTATTCAAAGAATTTCAACCCAGTTTTGGAGCAAAAGTTAGACAAGAGGTATGGCTCTCGTGATGCGATAACAAATAGAACATTTGCTGAACTCAAACTTTATGATGGATTGAAATTCCGCACCAATTTAGGCTATGACATCAGTCGTTATACCTCAAAACAGCGCTACAACAATGTTATGGGTGATCAACCTCAAGGGATGCTAACCATCGAAAATGAGAGACAATCAACGATAACCTTGAACCAGCTACTCGAATATGATAAGACATTCGATAAGCACCATATTAATATTCTTGCAGGGCATGAAAGCTATCAATACCTTGTTCAGGCTCTAACTGGACGTAAAGATCAAATGTATCTTCTTGGTATGGATGAGATGTCCAATCTCTCTAACATGAATGACATTACATCATACACTGACAATTATCGTAAAGAAGGCTATTTTAGTCGTATCTCTTATGATTATGGCAATCTATATAATGCATCGTTCTCTTTCCGTAGAGATGGGACATCTAGATTTGCCCCTCAAAGCAGATGGGGTAACTTTTGGTCGGTAGGTGCTGGTTGGCAACTATCTAATCATGAGTTCATGTCAGGGACTCGTTCTTGGTTAGACTATTTTAAACTGAGAGCATCTATTGGTCAGACAGGGAATGATGCAGTAGGCACCTATTACGCATATCAGACCCTATTTTCTCTCGGAAGTAATAACAACAAAGATTTAGGACTGCGCGTCTCTAATCTTGGCAATCTTGATCTTCGTTGGGAGAAACAGACAGCATTCGACTTAGCATTCGAGTTCGGGCTCTTTAACCGCTTGACCGGTACTATTGAGTTGTTCAATAAAGAGTCTGACGACCTCCTATTTAGCTTCTCACTTCCAATATCCACAGGAGTTGGCTCTATTGACAAAAACTTGGGTAAGGTTCGGAACTATGGATTGGAAATGGACTTCAGGTTACAGCTCTTGAATGCAAAGGATTTCTCTTGGGATTTGAAATTCAATGGAACTGTGCTTAAGAATGTCATTGTACGTCTGCCTGAGGAAAACCGAAAAGATGGGATTGAAAAAGACTTTCATAAATACATGGAGAATGTTAGCCGCTACGAATTCTATCTGAACGAGTACATCGGGGTTGACCCTATAGATGGTAAGGCAATATACAGAATAGATGCTGAAAAGTATCCTGAGCAAGCAAATCCTGATAATAAGGCATTCGTCGGAATGGAAAAGGAAGGTGAGCGTGCAACATGGACCAAAGATGGTCGTTTCGTCAAGAAACACTTCTGTGGTAATTCAATTCCAGCAATATATGGTGGTATCGGGACAGAGGCGACATACAAAGGGCTTGAATTTGCAATTCTCTTCTCTTATCAACTCGGTGGTAAAGCCTATGATAGAAGCTATCAAAGTCTCATGGGCAGATCATTACAAAATGGGAATGCGGCTCATATTGATATGTTAAATGCATGGAAGACCCCAGGGGATAAAGACCAAATGCCAAGCAAATCTGACATTCCTCGTTTGGATGCCTCATCCACAGTATATGACAATTTGTCTTCTGACAGATTCTTGATTTCTGCATCAGCATTGATGCTGAGAAATGTCAGCTTGAGTTACAATCTTCCAGAAGCTTGGGTAAAGCCTCTCTCTGTTTCAAGTGCTAGGGTTGGCATTGTAGGCGAAAACCTATTTATGCTCTCACATAGAAAAGGTCTTAACCCAATGACCGGTTTTGGAGGAGTCTCAGAAACCTCCGCATTTGGCTATGCCAAGACCATCACGGCTAACCTAACCATAAACTTTTAAGTCATTTTAATTAGCTATGAAAAAAATATTAGTTTCGCTCATAAGTCTCTCCATGTTAGTGGGAATCACAGGTTGCAAGAAAGACTTCTTGGAGACAGCTCCTTCGACATCCTTGTCAGATGCTACTCTAAAAGAATCCGCAAAAGGTATTGATGGAATATTGAACGGCATCCATAATATGTTCTATATGTACTATTTTGGACAACGTTTTGGAGATGGATCTGCGAGTCTGAATGTACATATGGACTTTCTTTCGAACAGTTCTGTAAATTCGATTGCCTCTTTGGGAATGGGAACACACCGATGGATAGATCACCGAGATCCCAAGGGAATTATTAACTTTAGAGTTTGGGATTACTACTATACTATAATTCAACATACCAATACGGTTTTACAGATGACTGAAGGTGGCAATGGCATTGCTCCTGAAGACTTGAATCGTATGAGAGGTCAGTGTCATGTAATCAGAGCTTTTTGCTACAACAATCTCGTACAATGCTTTGGTAAAAGATTTGTCAGGGGAGGAGAGAACAATACTCCTGGTGTTGTTTTGCGCTTGAAACCAACTATTGAGCCAATGCCTAGATCAACTGTCGCAGAGTGTTTTGAGCAGATCAACAAGGATATTGAAGAGGGTCTCAATGAAATGAAGAATGCAAAACTTACTGGCGCACGTAACAGCATTTCATTAGGCACAGCTTATGGCATAGCAGCAAGAATCGCCCTAACTCAACAAGACTACGCAAAAGCTGAAGAGATGGCACAAAAAGCCATTGAAGTAAGCACTACAGCAGGGATCAGACTGCAAGTAGGCTCAGAGTTGCTTGATGGATTCAACAACTACCAAGCTTCTGAATGGATGTGGGGTTATCACCAAGCAGAAGACCAAAACAGATACTTCGCAGGTTTCGGAGCCCATTTTTCATACAATTTTATCGGTGGCTGGAATGATTCTTTCTTCTTTGCGATCAATCGCTCGTTCTATGACAAGATGGGAGCTAATGATATCCGTCGAAAATGGTTTGTAGCGGAGGATCAAGGAGATGAAATACCCGCAGATGCAGACCCAGGATACTTCAATGACAAAAAATGGGAACGTACCGGACAATGTATAAAGTTCCGTGTATTGAATCCTAAACGTTCTGATATAGATCAGGTCATGATGCGTCTTGGAGAAATGTACTACATCAAGGCTGAGGCTCAAGCTCAACAAGGTAAGCTTGCGGAGGCTGGTACAACTCTAAACACTGTAATGATAACTCGTGATCCTAATTATACAGTTGAGAGCACCTTAGACAAGGATGCATTAATCAAGGAAATTATGCGTAACAAACGTATCGATTTGTACTGGGAGGGTGGTGCCTTTTATGATATGAAGCGCTTGGGAGAAGTCCCTGACCGGCTCTCTGCAGGGAACGATAAATATATGACCTCTGACAGAGCTGATGACTTCCGCAAACGCAACTCAGGAACAAATGTAAAGGGATTGCCTAAAACAGCTGATACAAAGGAGTGGGAGTTCGCTATACCTTATGATGAAATTGTTGGTAACAAGCTCTGTGAACAGAATCCCCTATAAGTCGTATACGAGTATTTAGGAACGCATTTATTCAACATACATTATTCAAGAGGTCTGTGCCAAAATCTGATTTTGACACAGACCTCTTGAATAATGTATGTTCGACGTAAGAAAAACAGTAGTAGGTCAAGTATCAAGAAGCGAGACTCCCCCATACTAGCTAGTCGCCCCTTAAAAAGCATTTACAAGTAAGCAGTCATTCATCGATGGTCTCTCGCTTAGCTTTTCGCTTATTATTTTGAGCAGGTGCAAAAGAGCCTTCATGCCTCTTTTGAAGTTGTAAGCAGCGGCTGCCAATAGTATGCTCACAGCATCCCCAGCCAATCCCTTGTAAAAGATGCGGCCTAAACGATGATCTGATTTCAAGTGTCCAATGGTAGGTTCGATGCCCGCTCGCTTGCAGAATAGTTTGTGTTTCTTGCGTTTCTGATACCTGCTATCTGAGGGCTTGGGAACATCGATACTGTCCTAAAAAAGTGTGTAAGCCCCATTAGTCCTTAACTTTGAGGTAAGAAAAAAATAAACCTAAGAACAATGGAGCTTACAACAACACAAAAGTCGGCATTTATTTCTGAAATGCTATCATCAGAGGCGGGTATTAACGAACTTATCCGTGTACTATTGGACACCTTCTCGAAGCAAGAACGTGCTCTCTTTGTCGAAGAGCATGAGGGTGAACAGTGCAATGGCTTCCGTCCTCGTCGATGGCGAGGCTACGGCTGTAGCTTTGAATTACGGATTCCTCGAACACGTTCGGGCAATTTCCAACCCCTGATTTTGGGAATCCTTTCCGGCCAAGAGAGCGAACGAGCCTTGTTGTTTCACGAGCTTTATACCCGAGGGCTTTCGTGCGAAGACATTGGTTCGGTGTGCGAACGGATCTACGGCTATCACTATAGCAAGCAGCAAGTCAGTTTTCTCACCAACACGAGTAAAGAGGAGATCTACAAGTGGTTGGAACGCCAACTGTCGCCCCACTATTTGGCCGTGTACATCGATGCTACCTTTGCCTACACACGGCGGGAGGATCGTGTGGCTCAGGAAGCCTATTACACGATGTTGGGGTTGCTTCCTGACGGTAGTCGGGAGGTGCTTTGTGTGGTGAATCATCCCACGGAAGGAGCGTTGAATTGGGAGGCAGAGTTGAAAGCCCTCAAAACACGTGGAGTCGAACGTATAGACCTGATCATCTCAGATGCTTTACAGGGGATTGAACGAGCCATCGCCTCGGCTTTCCCCCAGGCAGCTCATCAGTTATGTGTTGTTCATTTCAAACGACAAGCACTTAACGCCGTGTCAAAGAGGGATAAAACTCAGATGAAGCAGGAGGTGGATGACTTATTCCCTGTTCCGGATACAGGTCTTACTCCCATAAAGGCATTTGAGAAATTATGTACATTTGCAGAGCGTTGGGGGAAAAGCTACCGGAGCCTGCTCTCCTTTTCGGCATCTCGCAATATAAACTACTTCACTTACCTGATGTTCCCGGAGGGTGTTCGTCGTATGATTTACTCGACGAATTGGGTGGAGCGTCTCAATCGGAGCTATAAGCGTACGCTGCGTATGCGTGGGGCTCTACCCTCGGCAGATGCCGTTGTCTTTCTCTTGGGCTCTGTAGCCCGAGAAATGACCGAAAAGACTTACGCAAGGAGGTTACCCTATTTCCAAGAGTGGAGCACCAAATAAATGAGTAATGAGTAATAACAGGAAAAACTCAAAGTTTTTTTCCCTGGGGCATGCCCCAGGGAAAAAGGGAGAACTAACCTTACACACTTTTTCGGACACTACCAATAATTTCGCCACTTTTTCAATTATAATACCAACAATATTAGGCAGTTAATGAAGTTGGTGAGATAGATTTATTCATCGTTTTCTTACGTCGAACTGACGTAAGGTAACATTTTCTTCCTTAGCTCTGCGTCCTTTTCCTTATAATCTACAAAATGTTTAGGACAACATTGCGCAAGATCAAGAGAAAAACTAAACTTTAAGTCCCCGCTTCAAGTATTCTTCAGCCTATTGCCCTAATTTTGTACTTGATACTTGAATCTGCAAACACAAAATATCCATTAAAAAAGTTGTTTTATTGAGAGAATAAACGTTTATTTGCATAAAGGCACATCTTTAAAAAGCCTGATAAAGCAATTGGAAATCAAATTATTTTAAATCCAAATTAACCAAGGCCGCAACTAATTTAACAGAAAAGAAACACATTAAACCCTCATCAAAATCAAATCGGAATCAAATCTGTACAGTCTCTTAGAGAAGTATTAATCTAAAAATCCGTTTTTATGAAAAGAATTACATTACTTTTTGCTTTCCTCATGATGAGCATGGGTATGGTATTGGCACAGTCTCAGGTCGAAGTATCTGGTACTGTCATCTCTGCCGAGGATAACCAGCCCATCATAGGAGCTACCGTTAGAGGTAAGACATCAAAGAAGGGTGACCGCACCAACATTGATGGTAAATTCAAATTCACAGTCCCTGCCAACGAAAAGATCATCGTCGTCTCTTTCGTAGGGATGAGGACTCAGGAAGTCACAATTGGAAAGGGCCTAATAATCAAACTACACCCTGACTCTGAACAACTTGATGAAGTCATGGTTGTGGCATTTGGCTCTCAAAAGAAAGCATCATTCACGGGTTCTGCAGCAGTAGTAAGTTCAAAAGATCTCGCCAACCATGTTACAACCAATGTTGCGAATGCCCTCGTTGGTAAAATCCCAGGGTTGCAAATGAGGGGAGGAACAGGAGCTCCGGGATCAGCGGGTGGATCGATGAATATTAGAGGAATTAGTACGTTATACGCAGGCAGTTCTCCTCTTATTATTGTCGACGGAGCACCTTATTCTTCAAGTTTATCGAATATCCCTCAGGGTGATATAGAATCCGTAACAGTCCTTAAAGATGCTTCGTCTGCCGCACTCTATGGAGCACGAGGAGCATCGGGAGTTATTCTTGTCACTACGAAATCAGGATCTGCTAAAGATGCGATAATTAACATAGATGCAAAATGGGGTGTCAATACTAGAGCCATTCAAGAATATGATAAGATTGAAGACCCAGGGCTTTTTTATGAAACCTATTATGCTCAACTATATAACTTTGCATCTACATACCGAAATCAACAAGGTAATCTAATCTTCGACAAACCGGAAAAAGCGAATTCTTGGGCAAACAAAAAGCTTATCGAGTTTCTGAAATATAATGTTTATGAACTACCAGAGGGTGAAAACCTCATAGGATTAGATGGTAAACTCAACCCTAAAGCCACGTTGGGAAGGACTTATACTCATGAAGGTCAAACTTATTATTTAACACCTGATGATTGGAGCAGGGAAGCTTATGGCCCAGCCCTTCGACAAGAATACAATGTAAGTTTAAGTGGAGGATCCTCAAAAAATACATTTTACGCAAGTGTAGGCTATCTTAATGATAATGGTGTCTTACAATTTTCAGGATACGAAAGGTTGACAACGAGATTAAGAGCAGATTATCACGCAAGGAAATGGCTAAAAATTGGTGCAAATATTGCATATAATCACTCAACGACAAAGTCAAATCCAAATCTTGATGATTCATTGGGGGCCACAAATGTTTTATATTTCACCTCTTCAATTCCCTCTATATATCCACTATATGTTCGTACGATAGGGGCAGATGGCAAACCCATTATTCTGAAAGACATAAATGGGAATCCTTTATATGATTTTGGATTGGAATATAAGGGATTAGGACAGAGACCTTTTGGAGCTCCAGGAAACCCACTTGGTGCAAATAGATACAACAATACAACAACTCGAAGTAGTCAACTCAATGCTAATGGAAATATATTATTGACAATAACAGACTACCTATCTCTTAACGCAACTAGTACTGTTATTTGGGGGAATACTTTATTTTCACATTATGACAATCCGTTTTTTGGTCCCAGGGCAGGTATAAATGGCCAACTTGAGAAATCCACACTTGAGAATATTAGACAAAATCACGTACAAACTCTAAACTTTGATAAAAGTTTCGGCTCCCATAACCTAAAAGCCCTTCTTGGACATGAATACTATAGAACAGAAAGGAGGAAATTGCAGGGAGTCGGACAAGGAGGATTTTCTCCAGAGATACAAGAATTAGATGCGTTTGCAAAGAAAGCCAGCAACGGTTCTAATCTGAGCAGATATAATGTTGAAGGCTTTTTCTTCAATTTACAATATGATTTCAGCGGAAAGTATTTTGCATCGATGTCGTTTCGTCGAGATGCCTCTTCTAGATTCCATAAAAATCACAGATGGGGGAACTTTTGGTCATTGGGAGGGGGATGGATTATCTCCAAAGAGGACTTCATGTCAAGTGCAAAATGGATTGATATTTTGAAACTCAAAGCATCTATAGGTCAACAAGGGAATGATAACATTGGAGATTTTGCCTTTGTAGATCTTTATAGACTTAACCCTGCTACAGAAAAGGATATGGCTCCAAGCTTTAGCAATCTCGGAAACCCAAATATAACTTGGGAAACTGCAACAAATGTCAACGTAGGTGCTGAGTTCTCATTTTTTAATAGTCGTTTGAGTGGAGCTTTAGACTTATACACAAAAAAGACTTCAAATCTTTTATTTTGGAGTTCTTTGCCAGAATCCGGAGGAGTACGCGGACTTTGGGATAATATTGGAGATATTCGTAATACCGGTGTTGAGCTATCACTTAATGGAGCAATTATTAAAACAAGTCTAATTGACTGGAATATAAACTTTAACATCGCACATAATCGCACAAAGATTCTTTCTTTACCAGAGTCTAAGACGAAGCTTTTGGGGGGATTTTATGAAGATCGTAATTGGTTCGAAGTTGGTGGAGAGCTATATAATCGCATGACTTATGCTTATGCAGGGGTAAATGAAAAAGGAGAAGCTCTTTACTATTATGATGCAGCATTACACGAAAAAGTCGATGGAAAAATCATCAATAAAATAAATGTACCAGGTAAAGAAAAATCAGGAACTACTACAGACCATACATTGGCAACGAGATATGCTCATGGTTCAACCTTACCAAAAGCATTTGGTGGTTTTGGAACAACCCTTAAGATTGGTGCATTTGATGCAAGCCTTCAATTTGACTATCAGATAGGAGGAAAACTATATGATTATCAATATGCAAATCTTGTCTCCCCTGCAAGCCAAAAACCCTCAACTATTTCAGCAATCCACAAAGATGTGTTGAGTTCTTGGCGCTCAGACAATCAAAACAGTAACATTCCAAGATGGCAATATGGAGACAAATATACAGCAGCAGAATCAGACAGATTCTTAGTAAATGCAAGTTATCTCAACTTTCAAGCATTCACTCTCGGATACACATTACCGTCGAAAATTATTAAGGGGATAACAGGAATCAGGTTATATGCCGCTGGCGAAAATTTGATATTCTGGTCTGCACGAAAGGGGCTAGATCCTAGATTTTCTTTCAATGAAACAGAAACTGTCGGGAGTTACTCTCCAGTCAGAAGTATTTCTGGGGGTATTCAGCTAACATTCTAAAAAAATCAACCTATGAAACAAATATCAAAATTTATATTTATAGCGATACTACCTCTGTCAGTTATCGGCTGTATGAAACAGTTTGATCCTCAAGACAACAGAGCATCTCAGGAGCAAGTAAACAATTCACCTGGGGCTTTTGACGCCTTGGTAAAAGGGGTAACCAATGACATATTTGGAAGAGCTATGTACACTGGAAATCCAGAACGCCGTGCGGACGACTTTGGTTTGCCAGCTTTATTTCTAAAGAGAGATGTGATGGGACAAGATATCATTTTCCCTGCACTAAATTGGTGGGGCAGTACCTATAATGCACAAGGAATGTCTCCCTCTACAGCAACTGCTCAATTTCCATGGACTATCTATTACAAATGGATAAAAAATTGCAACATTGTCATTGGGCAAGGAAAAGAAAAGCTTACAAAAGATCGGGAAAGTGGAATTGGTATCGCTCATGCAATGCGCGCTTTCTTCTATATGGACTTGGCACGTTTGTATGCACCAAGACCATATGGGATTGATAAGAATGCAAAAACAGTTCCCATTGTAACGGAGGTAACAACATCTTCTGACTTAACTAATAACAAACGAGCGACCAACGAAACCATGTGGAAATTTATCATGGAGGATCTTGAGTTAGCCGAAAAATTTTTAAAAGACTATAAAAGGACTAATAAGATGACCCCTGACCTTTCCGTTGTTTACGGTCTCAAGGCAAGAGCTTATCTGGAAATGCATGATTGGGTTAATGCCGAGAAGTATGCAAAGATGGCTCAAATGGGTTATAGTATTATGGACAAAGCATCCTACACAAGTTGGGAAAAGGGATTTAATACCCCCAATGATTCTTGGATGCTTGCATGTACTCAAAAGCCTGATGACAAGACCATCCTACTGAATGATGCTGATACCAGTTGGGGGTCTCACATGATTTTGGAAATTGTACCAGAAACAGGGTATGCTTCTGCATATGGACAAAATCCCGTAATTGATCGTCATCTATACGAAACAATCCCAACAACAGATTTTAGAAGAGAGTGTTATGTGGATTTTGCAATTGATGATTTGACAGGAGCCTCTAAAGAGGAGACAAAAAAGCTAAAGATCGATGCGTTAAGAAAGTATTCTAATTACCCTAATGAACTTTATCGCACAGGAGAGAATTCTTCAACCCAAACACTGGGAGGTCTTCCTTTAAAGTTTCGAGCAATAGGTGGAGATGCCGGGCATCAAAATCAATATATTGGATTCGTTGTTGCACTTCCATTGATGCGAGTAGAGGAAATGTTCTTGATTGAAGCCGAAGCTGCAGGGATGCAGAATGAAGCTCGAGGAAAAATATTACTTGAAGCCTTCGCTAGAACTCGTGACCCACACTTTGTTTATGGAAAACATAATGAAGCCTATGGAAATATGTCCAACACTGCTTTCCAAAATGAAATTTGGTGGCAAAGACGTATAGAATTTTGGGGAGAAGGCTTTGCAACATTTGATATAAAACGTTTTGGAAAAGGAATTATTCGCAACTATAAGAACTCAAATCATGTGGAACAATGTAGATGGAATCTAAATGAAACTCCAAGCTGGATGACTCCTCCTATAGTTCAGACTGAAACAAACTATAATGATATAGAGAATAATCCTACTCCAACTCCTCCTAGTGGAGATTCGCCAATCCATATATTTTAGTCTTTACACAGAATGATGTAATTAGTCGTTCCTTAAAAATCATCTAATCGATGATATTCAGTGTTTTATATTGAAAGATCCTTTGATGAATCTGCAAGCTTTCTTATCTTTACAGTGAGAAACTTGCAGATTTTCATGATTAACGTCAGTTCGATTTAAGCGCAAGTAGGAAGTTGGGGGTTTCTAACGATTTCAATATTCAGTTCAGGCTTTTTAGGGAGGAGATTGTAGGCAATGAGTCCTGAGATAAGGTTGGCAAGAAAATTGTTAACACTACGATGTCTGGTATGCTCTATCTGACAGACGTTTTTGAGCATATCATTGACGGTCTCTATGAGAGCTCTTTTCCTTAGTAACACTTTGTCGTAAAGATGCATAAGAGAGTTCTTCATGTTCTTTTTGATTCTTGTGATCATATGAATATCATCGACAAAGAGTTGATCAAAAAGACTTTGGGAAATGTATCCTCTATCTCCGATGAGTTTGCCGAAAAGCTTCTTGGTGAAAGACGAGTCCTTAAGGGGTTCTCTGTCATCACAATTGCCCGGAGTGATCCGGTATTTGATGATTTCTCCTTTGTCGTTAATGACAATGTGTAACTTAAAACCATAAAACCAACCCATGGTACACTTCCCTTTTCGAGCCAATCCTTTCATTGTCTTATGTCCTTGAGCCCGTTTGACATGACAGGCTCTCAGCGGGGTCGAGTCTATAAAAGAGATACCTGTACATTCGCCTAAACAGCACATATTCAGGAATGCGATGAGCTTGTATCCCACTTTACTTTGCAATTCGACAAATCGATTGTAGGAGACAAGATCAGGAAATTCGGATCGACACGAGTGGGTGATATATTGTAGATAAAAAGCCTTGAGATCTCGGTACCTTGAGAGATGAAAGAGTATAAGGATGGTCATTACCTCACCGTCAGACATCCTAGACTTCCTGTTTCTACGCTTTTTACCATCCTTTTCTATACTCTTTTCCTTGATTGTTTGGTCAAAAAGCTTTGAGAAGTCATCTACCATACAAAAAATATCAACTATATTTGTCTTCATAAAGTGGCGTTTTATTTGTGTGTATCACCTTGGTTTTCAGATACTGATATACAAATAATTCGCCACTTTTTCAATTATAACCACAACAATATTAGGCACTTAATAAAGTTGATGAGATAGTTTCATTCATCGTTTTCTTATATCGAACGATACTGTCCTATAAAAGTGTGTAAGCCCCATTAGTCCTTAACTTTGAGGTAAGAAAAAAATAAACCTAAGAACAATGGAGCTTACAACAACACAAAAGTCGGCATTTATTTCTGAAATGCTATCATCAGAGGCAGGTATTAACGAACTTATCCGTGTACTATTGGACACCTTCTCGAAGCAAGAACGTGCTCTCTTTGTCGAAGAGCATGAGGGTGAACAGTGCAATGGTTTCCGTCCTCGTCGATGGCGAGGCTACGGCTGTAGCTTTGAATTACGGATTCCTCGAACACGTTCGGGCAATTTCCAACCCCTGATTTTGGGAATCCTTTCCGGCCAAGAGAGCGAACGAGCCTTGTTGTTTCACGAGCTTTATACCCGAGGGCTTTCGTGCGAAGACATTGGTGCTGTGTGCGAACGGATCTACGGCTATCACTATAGCAAGCAGCAAGTCAGTTATCTCTCGAACACGAGTAAAGAGGAGATCTACAAGTGGTTGGAACGCCAACTGTCGCCCCACTATTTGGCGGTGTACATCGATGCTACCTTTGCCTACACACGGCGGGATGATCGTGTGGCTCAGGAAGCCTATTACACGATGTTGGGGTTGCTTCCTGACGGTAGTCGGGAGGTGCTTTGTGTGGTGAATCATCCCACGGAAGGAGCGTTGAATTGGGAGGCAGAGTTGAAAGCCCTCAAAACACGTGGAGTCGAACGTATAGACCTGATCATCTCAGATGCTTTACAGGGGATTGAACGAGCCATCGCCTCGGCTTTCCCTCACTCCTCCCATCAGCTGTGTGTCGTTCATTTCAAGCGTCACGCACTTAATGCCGTATCGAAGAGGGACAAGGATCGGATGAGACAAGAGTTGGAAGACTTATTCCCTGTTCTGGATACAGGACTTACACCCATCAAGGCATTTGAGAAATTATGTACATTTGCAGAGCCTTGGGGCAAGAATTACAGAAGTTTACTCTCTCTGTCTTCCCCTCGCAATATAGGCTACTTCACCTATCTGAGGTACCCGGAGGAGGTTCGTCGTATGATTTACTCAACGAATTGGGTGGAGCGTCTCAATCGCAGCTATAAGCGTACGTTACGTATGCGTGGGGCTCTCCCCTCGGCTGATGCCGTCGTACTCCTCTTAGGATCTGTTGCCCGAGAGATGACTGAGAGAACTTATGCTAGGAGGTTGCCCTACTTTCAAGAGTGGAAGATTAAATAAATGGATAATAACAACAAAACCACAAAGTTTTTACCACAGGGGCATGCCCCTGTGGTAAAAAAGGAAAACAACTACTCTTACACACTTTTTCGGACACTACCTAGTCATCCCTTAAAAAGCATTTGCAAGTGAGCAGTCATTCCTCGATGGTCTCTCGCTTAGCTTTTCGCATATTATTTTGAGCAGGTTCAAAAGAGCCTTCATGGCTCTTTTGAAGTTGTAAGCAGCGGCTGCCAATAGTATGTTCACAGCATCCCCAGCCAATCCCTTGTAAAAGTTGCGGCCTAAACGATGATCTGATTTCAAGTGCCCAATGGTAGGTTCTATGCCTGCTCTCTTGCAGAATAGTTTGTGTTTCTTGCGCTTCTGATACCTGCTATCTGAGGGCTTGGGAACATCCGGTATTAAAATCTGAGTGCCATTAACCTCTTTCTTACCCCGATAGCCCCTGTCGCCTGCCAGTATCTTGATCTTTCTCTGTGTGAGACGTTCTACTTGTGCCAACGAGGCTTCTATCGTGTGTCCATCATACTCATTACGAAATTGATTGGGCTCCAAGAATAAGCCCCGTAGCCGAGCGGATGATGGATACCTTATTGCCGAATTCGTACTTCTTATGCTCTTTGCCCTTGCTGATGCATTGTACCTCAGGTTCGTGAATAGAATAAATCTTTTGCCGGCTATGACGTCGTTGAGCAAGAATCGCCTCAAATCTCTCTATCAACTCCTTATGGACAGAATGCTCTCCCGGATTACGCTTGAGCTCTCGGACTAACCGGCCGGCTATGGTTCGCAATTTCCTATCCGCTCTGAGTGCCTTTTGGCGATTCTTGGGATGATTGCGAAAACGTTGGTCGCGATAAATGCGCTTGAGAACAAAGGTATAGCTTTGGCGAAGTGGTAGATCTAATTTGTGGACAATGTCCGGAACCTTACGGACAATCTTTTTATGCAACTTGGCATCTGTCGGAAAGGTGATATTCTTCTCTTGAACGGTGGAATCAATAAAAGCAGTGTCATGATGATGCTCGTCATCATCTTCGTTATTGACACGAATGCGTTCTTGGAAGATGAGTTCTACTCCCTTTGCTCCAATACGATTGCGAAAGTGTACCAATTCAGAAGAGGCACAAGGGGCACAGGGTGTAAACTCTTGCATACCACAAAAGTATTGGTAATAAGCATTTTCACTCCATTGTTTCACAACAGATTCATCTGAGAGATTACGAAGGTGTTTGAGAATCAACAAGCCACACATCAGACGAATAGGTTTAGCAGGGCGACCATTGTTTGGGCAATACAAAGGTTTGAAGGCCGTATCGAATTTGGCCCAATCTATTTTCTCAGCTAATTTATAGAGTGGGTGCGATTGGTTCAACATGTCTGATAGACTGCTGAATAATGAAGGAGTATTATAGGGCTTTTTAATCATAAAATCTGCAAGTTTTCTGCTATGAAGATAAGAAAACTTGCAGATTTAGCAAAGATATTCGTAAACTAATTTGCTGAATATCAGAGATTAAAATGAATTTTAAGGGACGACTACCTATCGAACTGACGTTAAGATACTATATGTGTATGCACAAAAAAGCTCAGGTAGACCGGTCGGTCTACCTGAGCTCTATATATGAAAATGATCTATTAAACTGATTACTTAAAAAGGCGATAGGTGAAACCGACGAAGCTGTAGACATTGTGAAGGGAGAAGGGCATCGCATCGAAAGACCGCTTGAGTATCGGAGTGATTCCCATGTTGACTTGTCCTGTCACGGCAATGCGAGGTGTGAAGTAAAAGTCCATGGCGACACGCCCACCGAAATCCCAAGCATTAAATTGGTCTGAGAAGTCAAAGTCTGCAATCTGTCCGGGGAAGAATGGTCCCAAGTCAGTCACGCCATCACCATCAAGGGCAACCTTGAATCGATTCTCCATAAGGTATGAAAGATAAAAGCCGGCATGAAATCTGAATCGATCGTTATTAGTGATATATGTTGCAACAACGGGGAGGGTCAGATACGACATTGAGAAATCGGTACTGTTGTCCCCGGTGTAAGTATTTCCGGGGTAGCCATATTTATTCATATTTATCTTTATGCTCTCCACATGAGTAGAAGCATACATCCCTTTCTTTTCGAATTCAAGCCCCGAAGTCAATCCCCAGTTTTGGTATCGGTTGAAGCGTATCGTTGTCCATCCCTTGAATGCAAAATTCATGTGAGGCTTCCATGTATACACCTTATCGACCGAAGAAGGTTTGGGTATAGGCGTTGTCGCTCCGACATTGAGGCCGGCAGTAAGACCGTATTCCATCTTCACCTTAGGAGCTTGCGCATACACTTCTGTTGCAAATAGCGTGATGCAAACCAAAGCAATGATACTGATTATCTTGTTCATGATATATTTTTATTTTGGAGATTATTTACTGAGAGGTTCTCCCTTGATTTCAAGTTTGTCTACAAGGAGTGTACTACCGACAGCTCCAAAAAATTTATCACCCATATAACTTGAAGAGAGGACAAGAGCCAAACGATATTTCTTTGTTTTGAAGTCGAGCGTCTCCCATGCTTCCTTATTCATGACAGTAAATGAAGACTCAATCCTAACCCAGTCCTCACCCTTCGTATCCTCGATCTCGCACACGGCTTTGGCTATGACACGAGGATCTGTATGTAGATTGAGCCCGGTCAAGTATGTATCTGCATCATTTCCATCTTTTATCAAAGTCTGATCCACCTCATAAAATACAGCCACTATAGAGCCCTTATCCTTGGAGTCAAGTTTCTTTTTGTCAATACCATTGATCATCTCAGCTCCTGCCTTATACCTGACAGATGCAGAGAGCCTGAAAGGCATCAAGATATACTCAGACCCAAATAAAGTCGCTTCAAGGGGAGCTGCGATGAGTTTAAGCATGTTCAACTTGCCATTGTAGACAGATCCGGGGACAACGTAAGATCCCATTCCAAAAATTCGAGTACCGGCTTTCGTTTCAAGCTTGAGAGACTTATGGTCAGACTCAGAGTTGCTTTCAAAATAAACCGGGTAAGTATTTGCAGGTTTGCTTCCTGCAAGGAAGACATATCCGGCGTTGCTCGCGGACTTCCAAAATCTCGCCAACTCCATATCCGTGGTATCCCCTTTTGCGACCGGAATCATATACGGTTTAGCTTTACCCTTGTCATCTGTCGGAGCATTCCAGGTCTTGAAGTCGTAATGTTCACTGATACGAAGTTGCTCACGCTCTTGTTCTCGTTTAAGTGCTTCTGCTATACTGTTGCGCTTCTCCTTTATGGGATCTGTCCCATTACAAGCCGAGAATACCAAGCCGGTAAGCAGGCAAAGTGCACCAAGTTTGCATACCATGGCACTTGATACACCGTTCTTATTAAGTGTCATATCTTCTCTAAGTTTTATTCGTTTCGACAAACTGTATAATACTCACTAAATACTTCCTTACGATAATCTGTCGGAAATACCTGTCATAGGGTAGATAAAAAAAAGACCCAAGATTCCAGTAAAGAATCCAGGGTTCAATCTTTCTTACATAACCTATTAACCTAAATATATATAAAGCATACCGAACTCAGGACATTGACAAAGTAGTCACAGAGAATAATCCCTCATCACCACTGTTTCCTAAAAACTACATTCGTCAAAAACAAGACCTCAGAGTCTCCAGAAAGGAGGTGTTCCAGCCGCACCTTCCGGTACGGCTACCTTGTTACGACTTAGCCCCAGTTACCGGTCTTACCCTCGTGCGATCCTTGCGGTGACGCACTTCAGGTACCCCCGACTTCCATGGCTTGACGGGCGGTGTGTACAAGGCCCGGGAACGTATTCACCGCGCCATGGCTGATGCGCGATTACTAGCGAATCCAGCTTCACGGAGTCGAGTTGCAGACTCCGATCCGAACTGAGATAGGGTTTGGAGATTCGCATCCTGTCGCCAGGTAGCTGCCCTTTGTCCCTACCATTGTAACACGTGTGTCGCCCCGGATGTAAGGGCCGTGCTGATTTGACGTCATCCACACCTTCCTCGCGCCTTACGACGGCAGTCTCGTCAGAGTCCTCAGCTCTACCTGCTAGTAACTGACGATGTGGGTTGCGCTCGTTATGGCACTTAAGCCGACACCTCACGGCACGAGCTGACGACAACCATGCAGCACCTACATACATGCCCCGAAGGGAAGTCAGGCTCTCGCCCAACCGTCATGTACATTTCAATCCCGGGTAAGGTTCCTCGCGTATCATCGAATTAAACCACATGTTCCTCCGCTTGTGCGGGCCCCCGTCAATTCCTTTGAGTTTCACCGTTGCCGGCGTACTCCCCAGGTGGATTACTTATCGGTTTCCCTTGGGAGCATACCATATATCGCATACTCCGAGTAATCATCGTTTACTGCGTGGACTACCAGGGTATCTAATCCTGTTTGATACCCACGCTTTCGTGCTTCAGTGTCAGTTGCGGTTTGGTAAGCTGCCTTCGCAATCGGAGTTCTGCGTAATATCTATGCATTTCACCGCTACACTACGCGTTCCGCCTACCTCATCCGCACTCAAGCTCCACAGTTTCAACGGCAAGACTATGGTTGAGCCACAGCTTTTCACCACTGACTTATAAAGCCACCTACGCACCCTTTAAACCCAATAAATCCGGATAACGCTCGTATCCTCCGTATTACCGCGGCTGCTGGCACGGAGTTAGCCGATACTTATTCTTAGGTTACTTGCTTACAGCTACACGTAACTGCTTGTACTCACCTACTAAAGAAGTTTACAATCCATAGGACCGTCTTCCTTCACGCGACTTGGCTGGTTCAGGCTCTCGCCCATTGACCAATATTCCTCACTGCTGCCTCCCGTAGGAGTCTGGACCGTGTCTCAGTTCCAGTGTGGGGGATAAGCCTCTCAGCTCCCCTATCCATCGTTGACTTGGTGAGCCGTTACCTCACCAACTATCTAATGGAACGCATGCCTATCTGTCAGCAATAAATCTTTCCTAAAGTCCCCATGCGGAAACCAAAGTGTATGCGGTATTAGTCCGGATTTCTCCGGGTTATTCCCCACTGACAGGCAAGTTGCATACGCGTTACGCACCCTTACGCCGGTCGCCACCAAGATTAGCAAGCTAATCCCGTGCTGCCCCTCGACTTGCATGTGTTAAGCCTATCGCTAGCGTTCATCCTGAGCCAGGATCAAACTCTCCATTGTTGAAATAAATTTGTTTGTTGTTCCTTCAGCTCTAAGATCCGTTCTATCGTTTTTGACCTGTTTTTAAGTAAACATTGACGTGGCAATGTCGAATACTTGTCGTATCCTATATTCCCTTGTACTACTTGTCAATCTTTAATTGTCCTTCGTTCAATATGTCTATGATCTCGTTGTTGTCCCTTGCTCTTGCAAAGTGATTGCAAAGGTACGAAGATTTTTTATTCTCGCAATAGGCAAGGCTAAAAAAATCCATTTATTTTTCGTTCATCCGCTCTTACCTCTAAATATATTATTGTGTACCTTCAAGTTTGCAGAAAATATCACAACACCGGAGTATGACAAAGCTCGGAAGTCCCTTACACTCTTCGGAGGCCAAAAGTCTCTGCAAAGAAATGTGTACAAAGAATAAGAATGATTCATTTACTTTTTTCGTCCGAAAATATCCATATATTTGCGAAGTGAGACAAATTGGTTATGAATAAGGTATTATCCATACGACTGATCAGACGGCTACTGCACCTGATACGGAAGGACAGCGTCAGGGAGGGAAGAGCATCATCCCTGCTCCTTGTCGTGTTACTGTCATGCAGCCTACCGGTCATTGCCCAAGATGGATCTTCGTTTCCTCCCACCAACAGGGGCTATATCGTCAATGCGACTTTGGAAGGCGGAGACACTATACCAATCATCAAGCTCCGCACACTGAATGTGTTTGCCCCCCTTGAGTTTAAGTCAGAGAAGGAGAAGCTGGAATACCTCCGTCTCATCAGAGACGTTAAGAGGACATTGCCTTATGCTCGCATGATCTCCTCGACCATGAAGGAGACCTATGAGTACATAGAGACTCTACCGACCGATAAGGAGCGTCTCGCGCATCTCAAACGGATGGAAGATGAGCTATACAAAGAGTATTTCCCGGAGATGAAGAAGTTGACCCTGAGACAGGGCAAACTGCTGATCAAGCTCATCGATCGTCAGTGCGGATCATCCGGCTTCGAACTCGTAGAAGCCTTCCTCGGTACCATCTCGGCAAACATTTGGAATCTCTTTGCAAAGTTTTTCGGGGCCAGCCTCAAAAGCAGTTACGATCCACAGAACAAGGATGCGCTCACCGAACGTGTCGTCATCTTGGTGGAGAATGGCGTACTCTGAGCCCTACATTCAGGCTCTTTCTTTCATATAGAAGAAGGCTGTATGGCCTTACCCACAGCACTGACAACGAAGCCATTGTCTCACAGTCGCACCATCCCGACGATTTATCTCTGCGAAAAGTCGAGGGATATTACCCTTGTCCACATTATTATGTCTATCTTTACAGACCATTTGAATTTTTATTAATCATTCTAAATCCGAAAGTAAAGTAATCATGATGCTTGCTTCACGTTTTAGCGAAAAGACTGTACAGATCTTCAATCAAGCGATAGCGGACTACCATGTCTCCGATGATGTGGATGCTGCGATCGTGAACCCCTACGAGTTCAAGAGCATCGAGTACTATCTGTATCTCAAATGCTGGATCGACACTGTCCAGTGGCACTTGGAAGACATCATCCGCAACCCTGACATTGACCCGATCGAGGCACTTGCCATCAAGAGGCGTATCGACAGGTCCAATCAGGAACGCACCGACCTTGTGGAGATGATCGACAGTTATTTCCTTGATCAGTACAAGGAGGTCAAGCACCTTCCCGAAGCCACGATCAACACCGAAAGTCCGGCATGGGCCATCGACCGTCTCTCCATCCTCCAGCTCAAAATATATCATATGCGTGTGGAGACTGTGCGTACCGATGTCGATGCTGCTCACATAGAGACCTGTACTTCAAAGCTGAACGTACTTTTGGCTCAGAATGAAGACTTGACTTCGGCTATCGAAACTCTTCTTGAAGACTTTGCTCACGGTCGGAAGTACATGAAGGTCTACAAACAGATGAAGATGTACAACGACCCCAACCTCAACCCTGTCCTCTACGGCAAGGGCTGATACCCTCAGGGGACAAACATATACTAAGACATTGGGATCGAGACAAACAAAAGAGGTACCGATATACGTCTGCTTCCGCTTTTCAGCGTTAGGAGATGTTGCGATGACCCTCCCCTTGATCTATGAAGTGGCTTTGGGGCATCCTCAGAGCCACTTTTACTTTGTCACCCGCCCACTGATGACTCAGTTGTTCAAGGCATGCCCTCCCAACCTCACGGCACTGCCATACGATATGGGAGCCAAAGGCTCTTGGCGTGATATGCTAAGACTCGCACACGAACTCCACAAAGCTTATCCCAAGGCAACAGTCATCGACCTGCATGATGTCCTGAGGACAAAGATATTGCGCTACACACTCAGGCTTATGGGACATGAGGTGATCACCCTACACAAGCCACGTAAGGAGCGCAAGGCCTTACTCTCTCGTACACCCACACCCGAAGTTCCAAGGGCTCTGTACGTGACACCGATGCTCTCTTTGTATGCAGATACGTTGAAGCGTGCAGGGCTGAGAGTAAGTGGCGGATGTCCTATCTTCGCCGGCTCGGAGCGACGACAGGTGATAGGTATTGCGCCTTTTGCACAACACAGAGGGAAGATACTTCCTCCTGAAGTACTGGAGACACTCATCGACAGACTTCTCGAAGTACTCCCCCTGCATCGGATCATCCTCTACGGTGCACCGGGCAGGGAGAAAGACGCTCTCAGTGAAATCGCTGCACGAAAAGGTGATCGTGTGGGGCTCTCAGAAGCCAAAGGGTTAAGTGCAGAGATAGATGAGATATCGACCTTGGAGTGCATGGTGAGCATGGACAGTGCCAATCAGCACATCGCTTCGCTCGTCTCCACTCCGGTAGTCTCTCTGTGGGGAGCGACACACCCTGCAGCAGGGTTTATGGCTTTCGGACAGAAAGAAGAAGACTGCATCGGTCTCCCGATGGGATGTCGTCCATGCTCGATCTATGGGCAGAAGCCTTGTCACCGGGGTGATTATGCCTGTCTGCACGACCTGGATCTCTCAGAGATCTTGGCACACATCATGCGTCATACGACCTAAAAGGTGTCGGACAATCGACAAAAAAAGTCGTACGACTTGATGACGAAAGTCGTTAAACTTGAGATCGAAAGTCATACGACTCGATTTTGCCCCTCGAACGAGCGCAGAGATTCGGCACGAGTGGCCATGCCAAACTTGAACCAAAAACATACAAATACATAAACTTACATCACTTATGGATCAAATTAAGAAAGTCCTCTGGACAGCTACACTGTCGCTGTGCTCGACCCTGGCAGTCGCACAAGAGGGTAGTCCTCTGTGGCTACGCTACCCAATCATTTCTCCTGACGGAAAAGAGGTTGCATTCACATACGGTGGAGACATCTACAAGGTCTCTGTCGCCGGAGGTGCAGCAACTCGCCTGACCACACACAAGGCCTATGACAATCACCCCATCTGGAGCCCCGACGGTCGTCAGATAGCATTTACCAGCGATCGCAACAACGCAGGCACCAATATCTACATCATGCCCGCAACCGGCGGAGCTGCTCGTCAGCTCACCACACACTCTTCGACAGAGACTCCTTATACCTTCACCAGAGACGGTAAGCAAGTCGTCTTCAAGGCACATTACCAAGACCCCCATACGAGCGCACGCTTCCCTATGTCACCGCTCACAGAGGTCTATGCCGTACCGGTCGAAGGGGGACGCCCCGTGCGCCTTGTAGACACACCTGCCGAAGAGATCATCTTCTCTGCCGACGGCAAGAGGTTTATGTACCAAAACATCAAAGGCTTCGAAGACGAATGGCGCAAGAAGCACGTATCGTCTGTGACAAAAGACATCCTCGAGTATGATATGACGACAGGTAAGCACCGCTTCATTGTCGAGCATGATGGTGAGGATCGTGATCCGGTCTACAGTCCTGACGGCAAGAAAGTCTACTTCATCAGCCAGCGCAACGGTGGCGATCTCAATGTTTACGAAAAAGAGATCGATGCCGATCCCAAGACTGCCAAGGCTCTGACTCACTTCAAGGACGAGCCCGTGAGATTTCTGTCCATGTCGGACGGAGGTGTACTTTGCTTCAGTTATGCCGGTGAGATCTACACCCTTGTTCCCGGAAGTACGCCTCAGAAGTTGAGCGTATCGATCCACTCGGATGTAGAGACATCTCAAATGACTTATCAGACCTTCACAAAAGGGTTCAGCGAAGCTACCGTATCGCCTGACGGTAAGCAGATTGCATTCGCAGTAAGAGGAGATATCTTCGTCACTGCGACAGACTACAATACCACAAAGCGCATCACGAATACCCCTCAGGCCGAGTCTTCGCCCACATTCAGCAGCGATGGTCGCACCCTTGTCTTTGCCAGCGACAAAGACGGACGTTGGGATCTCTACAAGGTGACGATCGCAGACAAGAGCGAAAGCAACTTCCCCAACGCCACCATACTCAAAGAAGAACGCCTCATCAAAGACAACAAAGAAGAAAAGATGCACCCTGTCTTCTCCCCCGATGGCAAGGAGATCGCTTTTGTCCTCGGCCGTACTCGTCTTGCCGTGTACAACCTCAAGAGTGGTGCCATCCGCACCATCACCGAACCAAAGGATCAGCACGGACTCACGGGATATATGGACTTCGAGTGGAGCCCCGACAGTAAGTGGTTTGTGATCTCTTATGTCGCTCGCGATCATGCTCCTTACAGCGACATAGGTATCGTAAGCGCAGAGGGAGGCAAACCCATCCACAACATCACCAACACAGGTTACTTCGACACCAATCCTCGATGGGCACTCGATGGCAATGCCATCATCTTTGCCAGCGAACGCTTCGGTATGCGTAACCATGCTTCGTGGGGCTCTCAGTCGGACGTCATGGCGATCTTCCTCAATCGTAAGGCTTACGACGAATACCGCATGAACGAAGAAGAGTACGAACTCTATTCGGCTCAAAACAAAAAGGCAGAGAAGCCCGAGGAGAAGAAGGATGATAAAAAGAAGAAAGACAAAAAGAAGACAGAAGAAGTCAAGTCCAAGGACATTGTCATCGAATGGGACAACATCGAAGACCGCATCGTCCGTCTCACACCCAATGCTTCCGAACTCGGTGATGCCCTCATCACGAAAGATGGCAAGACACTCTACTACATGGTGAGCTTTGAGGATGGTTATGACCTCTGGTCACATGATCTTCGTAAGAGATCGACCAAACTCATCAAGAAGCTCAACCAAGGCTTTGCACGACTCCGGATGGACAAGGACGGCAAGCACATCTTCATCTTGAGCAACTCACCCCAAAAGATGACAGTACAAGGCGAAGCACTCAAACCCATCACCTACCGTGCCGAGTGGTCTACCGATCTGACCAAGGAGCGTGAGTACCTCTACTCCGTGGTCAAGCTCGAAGAAGGCCTCAGATTTTATGAAGAGAGTATGCACGGCGTGGATTGGGAAGCTCTCACCAAACGCTACGCGAAGTACCTCCCTCACATCTCCAACAACTACGACTTTGCGGAACTCCTCAGCGAACTCCTTGGCGAGCTCAATGTGTCTCACACAGGTAGTCGTTACAGAGCACCCGGTGCACTCAAAAGGACAGCCGAACTCGGCCTCTTTATCTCCACCCCCAAGGGCAACAAGGATGGACTCGTCATCGATGAGATCATCTCAGGAGGACCTTCTGACAAGGCAATAAACAAGGTACAGCCCGGTGATATGATCGTGGCCATCGACGGCACAGACATCAAGGCGGGCATGGACTACTTCCCACTCCTCAATGGCAAGATCGGTCAACCCATCGCACTTACCATACGTTCGGCAAAGGGTGGCCAGCTATTTACCCAAAGTGTGAAAGGCATCTCCTCCGGTGCGCAAGAAGACCTCCTCTACAAGAGATGGGTAAAACAAAGAGCAGCTGAGGTGGACAAGCTATCCAATGGCCGTCTCGGATATGTACACATCCCATCGATGGGAGACCCCAGCTTCCGCACGATGTATTCTGAAGTGATGGGACGCTACTACGACAGAGAGGGTATTGTCATCGACATCCGTTACAATGGTGGTGGTCGTTTGCACGAAGACATAGAAGTCTTCTTCACCGGTAAGAAGTACCTCCAACAGTCGATACGTGGCAAGGACTATTGTGAGATGCCGAGCCGTCGCTGGAACCACGCCAGCATCATGGTCACTTGTGAAGCAGACTACAGCAATGCACATGGTACACCTTGGGTCTATCAGAAGATGAAGATCGGTAAGATCGTCGGTATGCCGGTCCCCGGCACCATGACAAGTGTCAACTGGGTGACGCTTCAAGATCCTTCACTGCTCTTCGGTATCCCGGCCGTAGGCTACCGCACAGAGGAAGGCCACTACCTCGAAAACATCCAAGTCGAACCTGATGTCAAGGTCTCTCTCGATCACGACAAACTCCTTCGTGGCGAAGACACGCAGATGGAAGCTGCCGTAAGGACTCTCCTTGGTGACATCAAGACAGGTCTCTGGAAGTCATTCTGACCTGAACAGATAGGACAATGAGGGCACAGTCTCCTGTCCTCTGACATAAAACCCGGATCGGGTCGGCATAGTCGATATGCCGACCCGATCCTTTTTTTGCCTAAAGACATCTGAGTCGACTTTCTGTCGCAGGAGGACTGAAAACATACTCCCAACCACTGTAAAGAGGAGCAGCATCCCCTGTCCCAGGACAAGTGGGACTTGATATTTTTTGTACCTTTGTTTGTCCAACACTTCAGATCATAAAATGAAACAGTTTTTTAGCACGCTACGCCGCTTCATCCCCAAGTATAAAGTGTACGTGGCTCTCAGTGCGATATTCAATATACTTTCGGCTTTCCTCAACCTCGTGTCCTTTGCGATGATCATCCCTATCCTGAGGGTGCTCTTCAAGTTGGAGACGAAGGAGTTTCAGCACATACCGATGGACAGCATGGACTTCTCATCCATCACAGCATTGAAGGAGCTACCGACAATATTGTGGAACAACTTCAATGCCCTTCTGGTGGAGTTTATCAAGGTCAACGGTGGCTCCATGGCTCTTGTCCTGCTGGGGTGCTTTCTCGTGGTGATGACGCTGATCAAGGTGGGTACGAGCTACCTCGGATCTTACTTCCTCATCCCGATACGTACAGGCGTGGTGAGGGACATACGAGACAGCATCAACAAGAAAGTACTGGAGCTACCGATGGGATTTTTCAGCGAAGAGCGCAAGGGGGACATCATGTCCCGGATCTCGAATGACGTCTATGAGGTCGAAGGATCGCTGATCAGTTCGCTCGACCTCCTTCTCAAAAATCCGATCATGGTGCTCATCTATCTTGTGACGATGATCATCATCAGTCCTCAACTCACCCTCTTCGTCCTCATACTGCTTCCGGTGTCAGGATTTGTCATGGGAAAAGTGGGTAAGAGTCTCAAACGAGACAGTTCCAGACTACAAGATGAGTCCGGCCTGATGCTGAGCCTCGTCGAGGAGACCCTCAGTGGCCTGAGGATCATCAAGGCCTTCCATGCGGAGCATAAGATCCAACAACGCTTCGAACGTCAGACAGATACCGTCCGCCGACTCTCAGGTAAGGTGCAGGGGCGTCACCTCCTGGCACACCCTATGAGCGAATTTTTGGGTACGGCTACGATCGCTATCGTACTCTGGTACGGCGGGAGTCTGATCGTGGGCGAAAGTTCGAGCATCGATGCCGCGACATTCATCTATTATCTCGTTATCTTCTATTCGCTCATCAATCCTGCGAAAGAACTCACCCGATCAGCATATTCGATCCAAAAGGGGATGGCTTCTTTGGAGCGTGTGGACAAGATCCTTCTCGCAGAGTCCAACATATTGGATCCTGAAGTGCCCAAGCCTGTGAAGTTCGAGGAGTACATTTCGTTCGAGAACGTATCCTTCCGCTACAAGGATGCTTGGGTGCTCAAGGACATCGACCTCACCATCCCCAAGGGTAAGACCGTGGCTATCGTGGGGGCTTCGGGCTCAGGGAAGAGCACGATGGTGGATCTCTTGCCGAGGTTTTATGACGTACAGGAGGGGCGTGTGACCATAGATGGTACGGATGTCAGAGAGGTGAAGATGATAGATCTGCGTAACCTTATGGGGAATGTCAATCAGGAGGCCATACTCTTCAACGACAGTGTACGAAACAATATAGCCTTCGGGGAGAAAGATGCTACCTTGGAGGAAATCACCACAGCGGCAAAGATCGCAAATGCCGATGAATTTATCCAACAACTGCCACAGAAGTATGAGACAAACATCGGCGATCGTGGAGGCAAACTTTCGGGAGGTCAGCGTCAACGCCTGAGCATCGCTCGTGCAATACTCAAGAACCCGGACATCCTCATCCTCGATGAGGCTACTTCGGCTCTTGATACGGCTTCGGAAAAGTTGGTACAAACGGCTCTCGACAACCTTATGAAAGGCCGCACGACCATAGTCATCGCACACCGCCTCTCGACGATCGTCAATGCAGACATGATCTGTGTCCTCGATCAGGGTCGCATCGTCGAAAAGGGGACACACAACGAACTCATGGAGCTCAACGGGTATTATGCCAAGTTGGTGCATATGCAGAGCTTTTGATCTGCCCTTTTTGAGACCTGACAGATAGGTAAAAATCACATCTAAGACATTAAATTCCTTTTACTACGAGCATGAAGAAGTCCTTTTACCTCTTCCCACTACTTGTATTGCTGTTTTTCACACATTGTGCCGAAAATCATCCCGAGCTCTTGGTCGAGACTCTGACCATATCAGCAGACAAAGAGCACATCATCGCTGATGATGAAGAACTTATATCATTCTCGATCCAAAGTCAGAATGGACGGAATTGGACCAACGAGGCCAAGATCTTCGTCAATGGAGTGCTGTTGGACGGAAACAAGTTCAAGACCTCTGAGGTGGGGGCATTCAGATGTCATGCCGTACTGAACGAAGTGACATCGAACGAGATCGTGTTCACGTCAAAGATCAAGCCGGCGACACTGACCTTGTCGGCCGATCGAAAGAGCATCTTGGCAGATGGTCAGGATCATCTGACCTTTGTCGTCACAGATGCACAAGGGAAGGATGTGTCAGCTTTGGCAAAAATAAGGGTCAATGACGTGCCCGTACAGGGTCTGAACTACAAGACAACAGATGTAGGTATTCAGAATGCCGTGGCCTTTGTGGGCAAGGAGTACTCGTTGCCTCTATCGTTTGTGACAAATAAGGTGGAGGAGATCACACTCACAGCGGACAAGCCTCTCGTCTTCGTCGATGGTGAGGACAAGGTGATCTTGATGGTCAAGAATGCAGAGGGGCAGGACTTGACGGGTGAAAGCCGATTCTTTGTCGGAGAGACTCCGATGGCATCAAATGTCTATCGCCCCGAATCGGTAGGGCAAGTTTCGTTCACGGCCATCTACAACGACAATAAAAGTACATCTGTCATGGTGACCGCAAGGAAGCCGATAGAGTACAAGTTGGTCATCAAGCCAAGTAAAGAGATACTCATAGGGGACAACGTGGATGAGGTGTCATTCTCGTGCATCAATACCGCTGAAAATGATGAGGATCTGACATCGGAGACGACATTCTTCATCGATGGACAACCTCTTGGGGGCAGAGTATTCAAGACAGATAAAGTGGGGACTTACCGCATCACTGCGAGGTATAAGGATCACGATGCCGAACCTTTGCTTCTTGTAGTCGATCCTCATCCCGACACCATCGCCAAGAGTTTGACACTCTCCGCAGACAAGGATGAGATATTTGCCGATGGAGAAGCGATGGTGACTTTCACGGTCAAAAATCAAGCAGACAGGGACTTCACCTCTCAAGCGACCATACAGATCAACAACAAACCGATCTCCGGCAATACGTTCAAAACCACAACCCCCGACATCTACAAGATAGTAGCCATCGTCGGTAGCGTAAAGTCGAACATCGTCACAATCAATGCGATCAAACGCCCTGCCCTGCTCAAGATCGAAGCGAACAAAAACAAGATCATCGCAGACAACAAGGACGAAGTGATCCTGACTTGCATCAATACGGCAGATAAGGATAAGGATGTGACAGGAGAGGCTACATTCTTCGTCGATGGCAAGGCCATTTCTGGGAACAAGTTTAAGACGAATAAGGTCGGAGACTATCGTATCACTGCGAGATTCGACGGCTCCGAGTCATCTCCGGTGCTCATCGTTGCCGAACCTCATCCGGACACCATCGTCAAGGAGCTGACAATCACGGCAAACAAGCGTAGCTTCGTTGCCAACAACAAAGAGGTGGTGACATTCAGAGCCAAAAATCAAGCCAATAAAGACTTCACAAGCGAAGCCACATTCTACATCAATGACAAACCGATCTCCGGCAATACATTCAAGACTTCGGTAGCAGATGCGTACAAGGTCTATGCCAAGGTCGGAGACAAGCAATCCAATGTCCTCACCCTCCAAGCGACACCACGCCCGGCATCTCTGAGACTGCAACTCGACAAGAGAAGCATCCTCGCCGATGGGGCACAAAAAGTAAGGTTCACGGTACAGGATGCCAATGACAGAGACATCTCGTCCAAAGCGACATTTATGGTAAATGGGCAAAGGATAAACGCTCGGGAGTACAGCACCGATGTCCCGGGCACTTACAAGGTCGTCGCAATGTACGAGGAGGAGCACTCTGAAGAGGAGACCTTCACGGCTCACCGTCCCGAGCGCATCACCATCGAGATGGACAAGCAAGAACTAACCCTCGGTACGGATAGGGCTCTTTTTACGGTCAGAAACTCCGCACAAAGCCATATTACAGATGCTTCACAGATCTTTATCAACGGTCAAGCCATCCCATCTCGCTACCATACACCGGATCGAGTGGGCACATTCAGAGCCTATGCCATCTACAATGGAAATAAGAGTGCGGAGATCTCCTTCCATGTCAAGGAAGCCGTCGTGCAAAACCTTCTCGTGAAGGCAGACAAGTCTGTCATCGTCAGCGATGGGGCAGACTTCGCCATCCTAAGATGTACCGATAGTTCAAGAGGTGGGAGGGATGTTACCGAAGAGGCAGAGTTTTTCGCTGATGGTCAAAGACTTCAGAGCAATATACTCAAGACTCAAAAGGTCGGCAACATCTCGATCACGGCAAAACTAAAAAATCAAACCTCCGCACCTCTTCAGCTCAAAGGTCAGACGACCCTCTCGGCAGTACCTAAGCTGTATGTCGAGGAGTTTACAGGGACATGGTGTCCTTATTGCCCTCGTGCAATACATATGGTGGATGAGGCCTCAAAGAACCCACAGGTCATCGCCGTGGCTTTCCATACAGGAGCCAACTCGAAAGGTCATCCCCGCTATGATCCCTTCTCCTCTTCTGCAACATTGATAGTAGGGAATGTCCTTGGCGTGAGGGGTTATCCAAGCCTTGTCGCAAACAGGGATCGCAACCAACACATACAGGCGTACGGCAATCCTGTGGGGATCACCAGCCGTATCCCTTCGGACACAAGTGTGGGTATTGCAATACAAACAACGCTCTCCGGACACCACCTCTCGGCAACCGTCAATGTCCGCAGCTCGGAGACCCGAGAGGCCGCACACTGGGTGGCGATCATCACCGAAGACAAGCTCATCGCAGATCAAAGGAATGGCACGGGGAGGTATCCTCATATAGGCAAGAACTTCTCGCACGATCATGTCTATAGGAAGTCATACGGTGACGTCAGAGATGGCACTGAGTTCTCTCTCCCTAAGGATCAGACTCAGCATCTGACCTTCTCACTCAACCTCGACAACAAGCTGGTACCAAGCAACTGCAAGCTGGTCATCCTCGTCATGGATAAGGATCGCAAGGTCCTCAACGCTCAAGTCGTCAAACTCGGAGACTCCATCAGTTACTAACCAAAAATAATCAGATATGAAAAAGCTTTTACTCCTTACACTCCTTTGCTTTCTTCCCCTTTTGGGCACAAAGGCACAGAACATCCAAGTAGAAAACCTCAAAGGCGAGAAGGTCCTCTTCTCCGAGATCATCAAGGGTGATATGCCCGTCGTAGTGTCATTTTGGGCGACGTGGTGCAAGCCTTGCATGATGGAGATGGAGGCATTCAAAGAGATCCAAGACGAATGGGACGGCAAGGTACGTATCGTCTCTATCTCCATCGACGACTCCAGATCGAAGAGTAAGGTACCATCGTTGGTCAAAGGAAGAAGTCTGCCGTTCGAGATATTTTTGGATCCCAACAAGTCGTTGTACAACAGTCTCAACGCCCTCGGTGTCCCCTATACGTTCATCTTCCATAAGGGTAAACAAGTGTATTCGCACAGTGGTTACACTCCCGGTGATGAAGAAGTAGTCATCGAAAAGGCTCTGAAATACACGAAGTAAAAACACCCCCAAAACAACGATCATCAAGCGACACGATGAACAAACTCATCACAGCACTCCTTATCACCACCTTTGCCCTATCCTCAAGCACCCTATCTGCCCAATCTCCAACGCCCAAGGACTATGGTAAGCTACAAGGAGGGATAGAATCAAACGGTGCTCTCTACAAGAAAGATCCGTCCGATCCCGAGGCCCAACGCCGTGGGATAAATACCTACCTCAACCTCAGATATACGTACAAGGACTTCAATGCGGGACTTCAGTACGAGATATTTGAGCCTCCCATGCTGGGCTACGAAAAGGAACTCAAGGGACACGCTCTCACACAGTACTATGCCAACTACTCCGGCGAGAAGTTCAATGTCACCCTGGGGAGCTTCTATGAGCAGTTCGGCAATGGACTCATCCTCCGTGCTTACGAAGAGCGTTCGCTGGGCATCAACAATTCGCTCCGAGGTCTCAACATCAAGTACACCCCCACGGATTGGGCGACCATCAAGATCATCGGAGGGCAGCCTCGACGCTATCTCACCTATGCCGATGCCTTCCTCATGGGAGGAGATACAGATCTCAGCATTGCACACCTGTGGATGAAGGAGCGAGATTATGACATCACACTCGGGGGCTCATGGCTGTCGCACTTCAACACCAAGACTTTCGACAGACCCCAATCCCCTCAGAAGACCCATCTTTGGAGCCTTCGTACAGGGCTTACGACTTCGGACTTCAACCTTGGTGTCGAATACGCCCGAAAAGGTGCAAGTCAGAGCTTCTCCCCTTATGTCCTCAGATACCTCGACGAGGGCGGAGATGCTCTTCTGATCAATGCCGACTACACCCACTCGGACTTCGGGATCTCGACGACGCTCAGACGTATCGAACACATGGACTACCGCATCGACAACTTACAAAAGGAGATCTATGTGCCGATGAACTATATCCCCTCGCTCACGAAGCAACACAAGTACGCTCTCCCCGGACTCTATCCTTATCAAGCAAATCTATCGGGTGAGATCGGAGGGCAGATTGATCTTTTCTATACGATCAAAGGAAAGTGGCTCGGCAAGTACCCACTCAAGGTGGCTCTCAACGGCTCGCATTACCGTTCGCTCGGGCGCAACCCGATGCGTACGATGCCCCTCTTCGGCGAAGGGGGAGAATCCCTGCTGAGCGAGATGGCTCTTGAGGTGGGAAAGAAGTTTTCGCGCTCATTGGAGATCAATGCAGGGCTCTACCACCAACAACTAAGGTACGAGGGGCAGAATAGAGGCTCCTTTGCTGAGGTCATCGATGTCCTTTGGCGCATCTCTCGCAAGTACTCTCTACGTACCGAGCTCCAGCACATGAGGACAGAGATGAAAGAAAAAGGGTGGCTCTATGGCCTTGCCGAAGTCGGGATGGCACCTCGTCTCTCTTTCTACGGCAGTGTGATGTACAGCTATGCTGCCGAAGCCAAAGAGCTCTACTACACCTTGGGAGGTAGTTACACTTACAACAGCCTTCGTGCGTCTCTCTCCTATGGTCGCAATCGCGAAGGGATCCAATGTGTCGGAGGCATCTGTCGCTTCGTACCCGAATACACAGGTCTCACCGCAAGTCTATCGTACACATTCTGAAAGACAAAAAGGATCTTGACATATTGAAACAACAGTAGCGCACTGAGAGTATGAGACTCTCAGTGCGCTACTTTTTGTTTTTAAGCCTTCGTCAATCAAGTGTCTGCCAACCCTCGGGCATTGTATGGTATTTGAGGACTTGGACCTTGTACACGAAGTCATACTTTGCTCGCAAGGCCTCCATCGTGCTGAGAAATTGCTTTGTCTTGGCTTGGGCATAGTCGTACGTAGAGATACGCCCGGCTTCGAAGCCTTTCTGCGCATAGTCGAGGGCAAGCTCAGATTGCTTGAGAGCTGTCTCAGCTACAGAAATCTTACGCTCCGCCGTGGTGGCGTTGAGTAAGGCTTGTCTCATCTCTTTGTCCAGTTTGCGGAGTGCTCGTTCGCGTTCGAGCTTTGACACCGACACCTGCTGGCGTGCCGCCCTTACAGCATACCGAGTGGCAAACTTATCGAAGATCGGTATCTGGAGCGAGAGCCCTACATAGTAGCGACCGTTGTTGCGGAGCTGATCTGCAAAGGGGACATTCATGCTTTTGAACTGCTCATCGATGAGGTAATAGTAAGAATTACTGTAGCCTGCGCCAAGACTTAAAGTAGGAAAGTAGCCTGCACGAGCCATGGCAATCCGCTGTTCGGCACTACGAATACGAAGATCCGAGACCTTGAGAGCAGGACTCACGGTCATGGCCTTCTGTGTCCAGTCACCTTCTGTGAGGAGAGCGACACGAGCTTGTTCAAGGAGTTTGTCTATCTCCGAAGTCCTTATCTCCAAAGGCCTTGCCGTATCTTCCCACTCGATGGCTTGCATGAGGTCAAAGCGAGCGAGCTCGAGGTTGTTTTCGGCCTCGATGAGGTTGAGTTGCTCCTGTGCATACTGGGTCTGTAACTCGGCAAGCTTGCCCTCGGCCCACTTTCCGGCTTTGACAAAGACTTCAGCTTTGGAGAGGAGTTGAGCAGTGAGCTCTACCTGAGCTCGTGAGATACGAACAAGATCTTGTGAGTAGAGGAGGTTGTAAAAGAGCTGAGCCACAGAGATAGCAAGCTCTTGGCGAGACTGTCGTAGAGCCTCTTTGGAAGCTTGGTGATCGAGATCCGAAAGCTTGACTCCGGCAATACGATTGAGTCCGCTGAAGAGCTCGTACGACAAGCCGACAGACACACTACTTCCTGTCGAAGAGCGATCTTGCATCACGCCCATCTTGTCCTGCGAACGCCCAAGATCAAGACTATGTCCCACAGAAACTCCAAGAGAGGGTAAAAAACGGTAACGAGAACTTCGTGTGGCATCCTGTGTAAGGAGACTGTCCACTTGCCCTTGACGTATAACGAGGCTCTTGTGATGAGCTCGCTCCACGCATTGGTCGAGCGTAAGGATCGTTTGTCTCTCTTGTCCTGCGACTTCTCCACAGAGAAAAGGAGCCAAGGTTATGAGGGTCAATAGATATCTTTTCATAGTGTTGGTGTCGATGAGGTTACTTGAGGACTTTTTCGCCTCCTCGGACATACTCGTGCTCTGAGAGGCCTTTCTTGATTTCGACGTTGAGACCGTTGCTGACACCTATATCGACAGCTCTTCGTACAGAGGTTAGGGACTCCTCACTTTCGAGGACATCCACAAAGGCCGAGTCACCGATAAAGATAATGGCAGACTCGGGTACAGCGAGGACATCATAAGCCGATCCTGTGATGATTTCGGCGTTGGCACTCATACCCGCACGGATGTTGCTGATGTCATCGAGCGTGATCGCTGCTTCGACTGTGAAGAGACTGCTTCCGCCCTCTTGGACAGCCTTGGGCGAGATGTACTCGATGGTCGCATCGAGGGTGAGACGATCGAGGGCTCCGATGATGATCTTGACAGGCATACCCTCACGGATCTTGCCGACCTCGATCTCGTCAATCTTACCTTTGAAGAGGAGATCCTTCATGTTGGCAATGGTAGCGATGGTCGTACCGGCATTAAACGAATTGGCCTGTATCACTGAATGTCCCACACGTACAGGGATATCAAGGATGACACCACTGACGGTGGCTCTGACAAGGGTAGTAGAGGTCTTGGTATCATGACGACCACGACCGGTGCGTATGATGTTGAGTGCATCCTTGGCGTTCTCTACTTGGTTCTTCCCTTTGTCATAATTGAGTTTGGATGCTTCGTACTCTTCTTGGGGAATGACCTTTTGTTCAAACAAAGCCTTGTCTCTCTGGTATCTTTCAGAGATATTGTCGAACTCCAGCTGTGCTTGCTCCAGGCTCGACTGAGCCTGACTGAGCTCCATCGTACCGGGTATGACAGCGATACGGGCAATGACATCTCCGGCTTTGATGTGCTGACCGGGCTTGCAGAGTATTTCTTCGACGATACCTGCAATCTGTGGGACGATCGACACTTCGTCCCTCGGAGCTATGCTTCCGCTGATGACACTCATCTTCTCTATCGCATCGACCTTCTCGACCTCGAAGATATTGTACTCTACTTCGGGTCTCTTGGACTTGTTGAATAGATAGACAAAGGTCAAGATCACCAGCAGCCCAAAAAGCCCCCATCCGAAATACCTGAAAAACTTTTTCATACGACTCTCTCTTGTGTAGTTATAATTATCATTTATTCTTCCCTGATTGCATCTATCGGCTTAATATTGACAGCTCTGATAGCCGGCAAAGTGCCTCCGAGCAGGCCACCCAAAATAATGACCAGCAGAGCAATGATGGCTGTACCAAACGGTAGCACGGGATTGTGCAACGGCACGAACGCCGGACTCACTTGCATCGAAAGCACAAGGTCGACAAGGCTCATGATGCCTGTCGCCAAGATAATCCCGGTAAGCCCCGACAGTACAGTGATGGATATCCCCTCCAGGAGGATCTGACCGATGATGTCTCGTGGATGTCCACCCAAAGCCCTCCGTACTCCGATCTCCCTGGTACGCTCTCTCACGGTGACCAAGAGGATATTGCTGACCCCGACGATACCACTGATGATCGTACCGAACCCCACAAACCATATAAGTATGGTGATACTGGTGAGCAGCAGATTGAAAAACTGAAAGATACTTGATATGTCTATTGTCTCAAGGGCTATTTCGTCATCAGGGTGTATATCGTTTTTGGCATAAAGGTAGGCCTTGATCTTATCCAATACCGGTCTGACTTCCGCTCCGTCTTTCACAGACAAAAATGTCGTATACACCTGCCCCGGATTTTTCTGAAAAGCATCCACTACAGAGTAAGGCAAGAAGACATTTGTCTCTGCACGCCCCCCCATAATGGATACAGAGCGACTGATGTCACTCACAACGCCTATGACGGTATAGTGTTTCTGACCGATCCGTATCACTTTGCCCAATGCCTCTTCCTCTCCTCCCAAAACGGTTTTGGCGATCTGACGTCCCACAGCGCATACAGGACGGCGACTACGATGATCCGCTTCGGTGATAAATCTACCGCTGTGTATATTGTACTTCACGATCTTGGTATAATCCCCCATAATGCCCAGCACAAGGGTTTCGGACTTTTTGGTACCATAATATAAGGTCGAATACTCCCCATTTTCTCCTCTCAATGTTGTGACAGGAGTCACACATAAAATATCCTTGTCGAAGTCCTTGATGCGCTCTATGTCACTCATGGTCATATGCCAAATACGCCCCTTCTTGAATCCCTTATATGGTCTTGCAGTGGTCGAAGTCTCCATCATCCCCATGTTGGTAGAGATTCCTCGTAATTCTCTGGACACGGCATTATTGACTCCTGCGCCGATACTAAGGAGGATCACCAGTACAAAGATACCCCAAAACACACCGAAGGCTGTGGTGAAGGTCCGCTTTCGGTTACTCATCAAGGTGTGATGCACTTCTTTCCAAGTCTCTCTATCGAAGATATTCATCGCTCTACCAAGTCTGAATTATTCTCTCATTGCTTCTACTGCGGGCACTCGCACAGCCCTACGAGTAGGCACGAATCCTGCAATCGCGCCGGCGACGACCATCACCAGCACAGTCATGAAGGCCACTGATGGTAGGATGATCGGATCTCTGAATATAAAGAAGCTCTCTCCCTCTATCGTCTTCTGTCCCATCCCTGTTGTCAGCAAAAACTGCTCTATCCCTACAAGGACACCGACTCCCACGACCAGTCCTATCAACCCCGATACCAATGTCACAATGACGCTCTCAGTCATGATCATGGAGATAATGTGCACACGCTTGGCACCAAGAGCTTTGCGGATGCCTATCTCACGCATGCGTTCACGCACAGTGACGAGCATGATGTTGGATACACCGACAATACCGATGAGGAGCGTACTCAATCCCATAGCCCAGAGGAAGAGATCAAGGCCATTGAGTACCTTATCTACGCTCCTACGTTCACTAAGGGTCGAAGTGATATAGACCACACGATCATCGTCAGGATGGATGGGGCGCATCAATCTTACCTTCGCAAAGATCCGCATCCGCAGATCCTCCAACTCCTGATCGCTGCGTATATCGGGACAATACATATGAACGCGATTGAAGGTCAGGATCTTCGAAGGCGCCAATCTGTCGTAAACACTTTCAGGAATATGGCATTCGTAGTTGGCGGAGCTCAGAAAAACCCCCACAATGAGAAATCTCCCAAATGGGGTAGTCAAGTACTCTCCCAAGACATCCTCACGCCCAAATATCTTCTTGGCCAGATTGTTACTCAAGACAGTATTCTTCTCTAAGAGTCGATTGTCTATCTCATTGATTGCTCTTCCATACAGCATTGTCTGCTTCTTCATCTCGTGGGCATAGCGAGGGTTCATACCAACGATCTTGCTACTTGTTGACGAATACCCATCAGCACTCACGCTCCTCCATTCTTCCTTGCTCATATAGAGCTTTTTGATCTCCGGAATACCCTCTTGTATCCGCTGCCACTCCGATTCAGTCAGTGATATGGACTGCTCGTCAAGCCCCTTGTAAGGCATCGACGTCCACCAAAGAGACGCAGTGACTATATCATTGATACTCGCATTTTGACTAATATTATAGATGACGCCTGAGCGCACCCCGGCCCCCACACCAAGGAGCAAGATGAGAAAAAGCACTCCCCATGCAACGGCAAACCCCGTGAGGAAAGTCCTCAGTTTGTTTCGCTTCAATGTGAGTCCGATCTCTTCTATGTATTCTCTCGAAAAAAGCATCCCTCTCCTCCCTTAGCTTTGTGAAGTGATGAGACCGTCCTTGATGTAGATGATACGGTCGCAAGCCTCTGCCACCGAAGCCTCATGGGTCACGATGATGATCGTCTTGCCCCGTCGATTGACGCTCCGGAGCAGTGCCATGACCTCCACGGTCGTCTTACTGTCGAGTGCTCCGGTGGGTTCATCGGCAAGGATGATGGAAGGATCCGCGATCAACGCACGAGCGATGGCTACACGTTGCTTCTGTCCTCCACTCATCTCCCCGGGCAAGTGGTGACTCCATTCGGCAAGACCTACCTCCTCGAGGAGCTCCATGGCTCTTCGGCTACGCTCCTTGTGACCGATACCCTGATAAAAAAGAGGTAGGGCGACATTCTCCTTCGCGGTCTTGAACGCAATAAGATTGAATGACTGAAACACAAAACCGATCTCCTGACTTCGGACATCAGCTGCCTGATCCTCATTGAGATCCCTTATCATCCGCCCATTGAGGATATATTCTCCCTCATCGTAGGTATCGAGGATGCCCAAGACATTGAGGAGGGTACTCTTACCCGAGCCACTCGCTCCCATGATGGCGACCATCTCACCCTCTGCGATCTCGAGATCGATCCCCCGGAGGACGTGCAGGGGCTGTGCTCCCTTATATGTTTTGTGTATTCCTTTAAGTCGTATCATAAATCTTAGGTCTGACGTAATGTCACAAATATAGAACTTTATTGTAAAAACAGATAAAAAATGAAGGCAAAATTGAGCTCCTCAAGAAGGAGTTCGGATGGACAGAGAAAAAAGGCACGGAATCCCTTCAGAAAACAGATCGGTTTTACTTATAATATTTGCCTGCGACTTCCTGCTGTTTCCCTTGCTTTCATCGGGGCTGAAAACAAAGATTTCGCCTGCGTACATTTGCACCGAACAAAGTAAAAATCACAATTAAACCGATATTGATATGAGATTTATCGCCATCGACACCTCCGCTTGGGAGGAACACAATGACTATGGGACATGAAATCGTAAATAAAGAAACACCCGAAATGAAACAACTCATTTCGGGTATTCAAGAAGTAAGCAAACGTATTAGGGAGATTGCCCAAACGCACCGTCCGCTGTTCGGGGGAGAAATCTATCTTACGGGGCGAGAGGTATGCGAACACCTTTTCGTTAGTCCTCGTACCTTGCAAGACTATCGGGACAAGGGCATTATTCTCTACGCCCAAATCGCAGGGAAAATACTCTATCGCCTCTCAGACATCAACCGACTACTGCAAGAGAACTATCGGAGATAAAACTCTTTATGACAAAATTGCTCTCTATTCTTTGATTATTGTTGTCGTATATATTATCTTTGTGGCAACAAAACAATTTCTCACATGAAGATAGAAAGAATAGGGATGCGAAACGTCGATTTTCGGTTCATTCATTTCCTGAAACTTTCAGAACATAAGACAATTAAAATATGTGGTCAAAAACGTATTCTATTACAACGAACGAAGTTACAAGAGAACAAATGTGGAAGCTATTTGCTGATGTCAATGGCTGGCATACATGGGATAGTGGGGTGGAATATGCCCAATTGAATGGATCGTTTGAACAAGGTAATCACATTCTATTGAAACCTAAGGGAGGTCCGAAGATAAAGATTGTCCTTTCAGAAATAATAGAGAGAAAAATGTTTATCACGGTTTCCTCTTTTCCTTTGGCAAAAATCTATCACGAGCATTTGTTTGAGGAAACCTCTGATGGGTTGAGAATTTCATATACTATCACGGTAAAAGGAGTGTTGAGTTTCTTATGGGTAAAACTTATTGCCCAAAATCTGTTCATTTCAATTCCAAAAGATGTTGTAAAACAAATAAACATAGCCAAGACACTATGAATAAGACAGACATTGTTTTTGGAGCCGAAAAGGCCGAAGATAGTTCGGGGTTTCTGCTTTGGCAGGTTACAACACTTTGGCAGCGTCGCATAAAGCAATCATTGGATTTATTGGATTTGACACACACGCAATTCGTGCTATTGGCAACCGCTGCTTCGCTTTCTCAAAATGGTAATATCGTAACACAGATTGATATTGCAAATCAAAGTAAAACCGATCGTATGATGGTCTCTAAGGTTTTGCGCACACTACAATCAAAAGGACTGATAGAGAGAAAAGAGCATCGAACGGATACACGAGCCAAAGAAATAACCCTCACTCGAAAAGCCTTAGACCTTGTGCAAAGAGCAGTGGTTGCAGTGGAGCAAACAGATAGAGAGTTCTTTGGGGTTCTCCACACCGAGCGAGAAAGTTTCAACGAAAGTATGTGTAAGCTAATCAAGAATGACATAGATCGTTCCTCAACGTGACAGACATCATGAAAATAGAACGAGTCGCCAAAAACAAGAAACAATTTCTTGATTTATTGCTGTTAGCGGATGAACAGGAAAATATGATTGACAAGTATTTGTCGAGAGGAGACCTGTTTGCCTTATACGATGATGACTTGAAAGGCATTTGCGTAGTGGTGCCTGTAAGCAGTGACACCTGTGAATTGAAGAACATAGCGACATACGAACAATATCGGGGTAAAGGTTACGGTAGAAGATTGATAGATTACATCTCCGATTTCTACAAAAAAGACTATGAGGCAATGCTTGTCGGTACTGGTGAAGTTCCTGCAATCCTATCGTTTTATGAAAACTGTGGGTTTGAAAAGTCTCATCGGATAGAGAATTTCTTCACTGACAATTACGACCATCCAATTTTCGAAGGAGATATACAACTCGTAGATATGATTTACCTTAGAAAGGATTTATGACAATGGAAATAGACAATATCTTGAACAAAATACAGCAAATTGAACATGGATTTCAGCATATCCTTGACGGAGCAAATGAAATCCTTTCTGCATATTCAGAAAAACAATGTTTTGAACTTGCACTCACGTTGTTTGAACATGAAGCCTATCAAGCCCGAATGTTGGCAACAACTATATTGGGCAAATTGGCAACAGAAGATAATAACGCACTTTGTTTTCTGAAAGAGCAAGTAAGCACCGATGAGAATTGGCGTGTACAGGAAATGCTTGCAAAGGCATTTGACGAAGTTTGCAAACACAGAGGGTATGAAGCTTCTTTACCTCTCATTGAAGAATGGATGAATGATAATAATCCGAATGTTATCCGTGCTGTAACGGAGGGGTTGAGAATTTGGACAAGTCGCCCACACTTCAAGGAAAATCCATCTGTGGCTATTGCTCTAATCAGTAAGCACAAAGCACATGAGAGCGAGTATCTTCGGAAATCTGTTGGAAACGCTTTAAGGGATATGAGCAAGAAACATTCAGAATTGATACGACAGGAAGTGCAACAATGGGATTTGTCCAATCCCCGAATCCTGTTCACCTACAAACTTGCAGCGAAATTGCTAAAATAAATATTACAATGGGCAAGGGCATTCTTTTATTTTTTCTGGACTACCAGCGGTTGAGAAATCCACACTTGCGAGGTTTGTCTCAAAAGAGTTTGGAGCGGTTTACTTGCGCATTGATACCATAGAACAAGGACTGAAAGATCTGTCTCGTCCTAAATAAGCGTTACACTTATTTAGGACGAGACAAAGCGTTCTCAGCTACGCAAAAGATTGTGTCACAAAGCATCAGTAACGTAATTGCGGAAAGATGAGTTACCGAATAGTCTTCTGTCAGTTACCTTACTTCTACCTCTTCGTTACCATTCTGAGAAATGGACTAACGATTTGGTAACGGAACTTCTGCAGAAATCCATGCATTTTGCACTCTATTCCTCAATGCAAACCTCCGAAACATAGTGAAAAAACCTCTCATTTACATTCACTTACCCTCAATATTCTCCTTAACACCCTTTCCTCCAATAGTTCCGGTCGTCTAAAACAATCAAACATACGGATCAAAAGAAATCGAGCCTTTGGAGACGCTTACAGAGAGCCAGAGTCATGGGTAGAAAAAAAGTCGTAGGATTCGATGACGAAAGTCGTAAGACTTGTTTCATCGAATCTTACGACTTGATATCGAAGAACCTTTGACTCAAATTTGAAGCGACAGACCGACGCACTCAGCGGTAAAAAATCCAAACCGCCTCGTCAGAAATCAAAATCTCGACGAGGCGGTTTGAGTATGGATAAGAAGCTCTGAACAGGTGAAAAACGACTTTCGATCAGAGCGTAAAGATGGCGGCGTGTCTCCCCTATAGATATTATGGGACAAGACCTTCGAAGGTGCGTTCGGAAAGGAGCTCGCCGATAACGAAGTTGCTCCCCCCGATGAAGAGTGTCGGGATGCCCTCGGACACACATCGCTCCACAGCAGTATCATAGGCTCGGGCTATGGAGGGGATGCACTCACAGTGCTCGAAGCCCTTGTCCTGCATGATCTTTAAGAGCTTTTCGGCCGGCATGGAGCGCTCTCCCTTCGCCTTACAACATATATAATGGGTATTGGTCTTGGGGAGAAGGGTCAAGACTTCGGAGACATCCTTATCTCCGGCCATGCCCAGGACACAAAGGAGGGGAGCTTGAGAGGCCCACTCTTTCAGTTGGCGAGAGAGATAAATCCAAGCTCCGGGATTGTGTCCGGTGTCGAGGATGATCCTTGGTGCTGTGTCTCGGACGACTTGCAGACGACCTTTGAGTCCGGTGCGGGCGACAGAGTGGATCCCTTCTCTCACGTGGGTCGGAGTGATGGAAAGACCGAGCTCGGCAAGTCGGAGACAAGCGCAGAGGACGGTAGTGGTATTTTCGACCTGATAAGCCCCACCGAGTGGCTGGCGAATGATACCGAAGTGCAGGGTGTCAAGATCTTGACTGCCATCCCCGGCAGGTCGGACATCGGTCACTTCGCTACTCTGATCGGCGATGGTAAGGGGTGCCTTGTGGGCATGAGCGGTCTTTGCCACCACATCATAGACCTCGTGCTCCACACTACGTCCGAGGATGACCGGTGTTTGTGGCTTGATGATGCCTGCCTTCTCGGTGGCTATGGCTTCGAGCGTACCGCCCAAGAAGGCTGCGTGATCGACGCTCACGTTTGTGATGACACTGAGGAGCGGACTGATGACGTTGGTGCTGTCAAGGCGTCCGCCCATGCCGACCTCTATCACGGCGATGTCGGTGCCGACCCGGGCAAAGTAACTGAATGCCATCGCTGTCGTCAGCTCGAAGAAAGAAGGCTGGAGTCCCTCGGGGATGCGAGGACGGATGTCCTCGACGAAGTCTATGACATACTGCTCGGGGATCATCTCTCCGTCGATACGGATGCGTTCTCTGAAGTCTATGAGGTGAGGTGAGGTGAAGAGCCCCACACGATATCCGGCACTCTGTAAGATAGAAGCGAGCATGTGTGAACTCGAGCCTTTGCCGTTCGTCCCGGCGATGTGTATGGTCTTGAGCTTCTTGTGTGGATTGCCACAGAGCGAAAGGAGTTCGTCGACGCGCTCCAACCCGGGCTTGTAGGCACTTCCACCTTGATGTTGAAACACAGGTAAAGCGTTGAACAAATAGTCTATCGTAGCCTCGTAAGATGTCATGTCCGATGGTGTTTTGAAGATAAAGTCTCTTGCCGATCTTATAGCAATCGACGTACAAAGATACCATTATTATTCAGCCTTGGAACAAACAAAAAACCCGAAGATGAACAACGTCGGGTTGTTCATCTTCGGGTTTTTATCTCTGAAGAGATTATATGATGATCTTATCGTCTGCGGACACGGTCGTTACAGTTGGACACAAAGCTCTTTTGTCGTGGCTCTCCCACGTGCTCAAGCAAACCCAACGAACCCACATCAGCCTTGAGATAGTCCGAGACATTGACGATGGCTTCACTTGATGAGGAGACTTCGACCTCTGCACTTCTGGTGGCAAAGGATTTTGCATCACACTCGGAACTGCCGGAGACTTTCGCCTTGAAAAAGTCGCAACCGCCATAGATCTTGAGATCCGAAGCTCCCGTGACAGAAATGTCAGCATGGCCAAAGACGGCGTATAGCTTCACGTTGCTTGAGCCACTGATTTTGACCTTACCTTGAGGAGCAAAACTGGATCCGGAAAATGAAGAGCCTCCTGACACAGAGATCTCACTCGATATGCCTTTGTCGCTTCTGTCGGCATCTTTGGGGCTCTCCAGATCCGAAGCTCCCGTGACAGCGATCTTTCCGTAGGTCTTTGCACCGATGACGACATCCGAAGCTCCGGAGATTTCGCCTTCCACAAGCTCGACAATGAGGTCACGTCCCTTGAATGTCGAAGCCCCCGAAACATCCAAGATGCAGACATCACACCTCCCCTGATACTGCAATTCCGAAGCCCCAGAGAGGTCTGCATCGATAGTCTCTGCATTCCCCTTGATACGAGCAGAGCTGGCACCACTCAAATCCAAGGATACGTCATAGGCTTCGATGTCTGCGGTGAAGGACGAAGCACCCGAACCTTCGAGTTCGAACCGGCGTACCATGATACGTGGCTCAATGCTCATACCGGAAGCCGAAGAGAGCTCCACAGCTTCTATCCTATCGGGATCGGTCGTATATAAAACGGCACGTACCCTCTTGCGCACCTTGAGGATCCTCCAGCTGAACGAACTCTGTTTGATGCGTAGCTCCTCCTTTGTCACAGAGACAGATATCTTGTCGAGGTCACTTTTCGTCCCCCTTATCTCCAAAAGATTTTTGTCGGAAGACACTACCGTAATCTCCATCGGAAAGGCTACTTGGATGTCGGCAACAGGCACAGACAGTTCGCGCTTGATGATCGCCTCAGATGTCTCCCGACCGAAGATCTGAGGTCGTCTCTGTATGGCATAGGCAATGGATACAAAAAGGAGTGTCGCGACAAAACCAAGGAGTAGAGAATGGATGGGCTTCATGACATGTTTATTTTTTTACAAGAATAAAACATCAATTAACTATTCGCCTAAAGTTAGTATTATTTTTTGGGAAACAAAAAGAGTAAATAAGTATCTTTGCGACAAATGACTTGTTGATGGCAGATCGTAAGGAAATACTTGGACGAAAAAGAAGGCTTGCAGCGTGCTATAAGCACCTCAAAAAACAAAAGCTCGCAGGCTCTTACTCGGATCTGGGGGTAGCCATGGGGATACCACCGGTGTCTGTACGTGTTGCGTTCAGCAAGGCTTCGGACTTCATTTCGCCGAAGTTCATTTCCACATTTTGCAGTGCTTATCCCTTCACATTTTCAGAGCAATGGATACTTACGGGGGAAGGTGAGATGCTACTGCCGACAGGGCACGCAGCCGCCTCTCCGTTTCCGGAGCGTTGGCAGAGGGTCAAACACTTACTCGATCTCGAAGGCCTGACGTATACAAAGATGAGTGCTCTCCTCGGTTATCCCAACAACACAACGCTTTACCGCATCGTCAAGCTCCACACACGCCCCCAAGATGAGACGCTCGAACGCATCCTCAATCACTTCCCCAAGTACAACCGCGACTGGCTCTTCAACGGTCGTGGTGAAGTCCTTATGACAAGGATCATCCCAAAATCGAAACAAGAAGATACTGTAGCCTTCTACGACGAATACGAAGAGAAAGCATTCCCTCTCATCTCCGATCCTGCGGCAGCCGGCACCTTGACCAACTTCTCCGATTATGATCCGGACGAGGATGAACGGATGGTGCGCATCCCTGTCGATCGTGACTATCAGGGTAAATATGCCCTCTTCAAGGTCAAAGGAGCATCGATGGATGACGGGACCCCATTCTCCCTCTCTGATGGAGACATCGTCCTTGCTCGTATGATCCCACAGCTCTATTGGCAGTACAAACTACACAAAAATGCCTGGAGATACTTCATCTTTGTCACCAGGACCGAGGGGATCATCATCAAGAGTATTGCCGAGCATGATCCCGAAGAGGGGACTCTTCTCCTACGCTCTCTCAACCCCGACTATGCAGACATCACCATCCACATGGAGGAGATCCAGGCGATATACAACGTGATCGAACTCACCCGACGCAGTCTGCGGTGGTAATCCCCTATGTTGTGCAGCTCCGTATCTGAAAAGTTGCACAAGTCACTATTATCACTCAGCTGTTAGGGAAAGAACCTCTTAGTGAGAGCACACCAAGAGGGATTGAAGACCTTGAGTGTATGGACAAAAAAAAGACCCCTCATTCCTCTGATCGGAATGGGAGTTCATCTACAATCTTCTACTTGTACCCGGAGCGGGACTCGAACCCGCACAGCCATTACTGGCCAAAGGATTTTAAGTCCTTCGTGTCTACCATTCCACCATCCGGGCTCTTTGTAGAACTGAAAAAGAGCGGAAGACGGGATTCGAACCCGCGACCCTAACCTTGGCAAGGTTATGCTCTACCAACTGAGCTACTTCCGCATTTGCTATGGCATTGATGTCTGTGAATAGAAGACTTTCGAATGCGAGTACAAAGGTAAAATAATTATTTTGCTTTCACAAGGGCTTATCTCTAAAAATCTCTCTTGCAGATTCAAGTATCAAGTGCAAAATTAGGGTAATAAGCTGAAGAATACTTGAACCGGGGACTTAAAGTTTAGTTTTTCTCTTGGTCTTGCGTTAATTTTGGCACAGTATTCATTGATTTATTTCTGAGAGATGAGATCAAAATTTGCCATTTTAGGGATGCTTAAGTTCACATTGGAAGTGCAAAACCTTCCAATCTGAACTTAAGCACACAAGTATGTGACGAACACGTAATGAGCCCTCACTTTCTGAGGTCTGACAGAGCAGACTCCGATATGGGAGAGAAAACATTCTGCTCCGTGCCGGAATCTACTCTGTCCCCTACCCTGTAAAATAAAAGAGCCCGTGCCGAAATGAAGTATCTCTGCACGGTCTCCTTGGCTGTATTGATGTATCAGGCTTTGCGTTGGAGTATCCTACGAGCAGCATCCCAAGCCACAAGCAGGCCTCCGGCACTCATGATGATATCCTTGATGACCAATCGGCCGACACCCGAAAGATAGGGGAATCCGTAGTGGGGTGTCGGTAAGTCTCCACCCAGATTGGGCACCCAAGACTCAGGCGTAGTGATAAGAAACGAGAGTGTGACGATCGACATTCCGAAAGTCAACATACCTCCGATGAGTCCGACTTTAGGAAACCAGATGCCCAAAAGCACAGTCAGACCAATCAAAACAATGAATGTACCCAAACCGTATGAGAAGGGGTAAGTACCGTTGGACTTGTGCCAGTCGATATTCTTCTGCACCATCTTACCCTCGGGGTTCTTGTACAGGGTGTACTCTTTGACCATCTCGCCCTTTTCGTTCTCCACATACTTGTCAGAGTTATTGTATAGAAAACACATAAAGGGGCTGTTGCTGACAAAGTGAACAATACCGTCAGCTTCGTACTGGCAAGCCTTGAGGCCACCGATCCAAGCCATCACGACAAAGATGGAAATGCGCATGAAGTTAAAGAATGGACGCTCCAAGCCCAATAAAATCTTACTTCCTCTTTCGAATAGTTGTGCTACAAACTGTTTCATATCTGCTGTGTTCTTAAAAAATTATGTACACTGCAAAGTTCTTCCTTTTATAGCACACATAGAATGGATAAAAATGACAATAACATGGATATATTTGACATTTATCCATCTTAAAAACCCAAACTGCCTGATCAAAGGGTCGGATGGACAGTCGTGATGATCGATATGCCGACCTCATCCCTGAAATGTTTGGGAGAAAGCCCTGTGGCCTTCTTGAAGTAACGACTGAAATAAAATTCATCTTGGAAGTTGAGAAGCACCGCAATCTCCTTGATACTCTTATCCGAGAGGTGTAGCAGCCTCTTGGCTGCGATGATCACCCGATCTTGTATCAACTGTGTGGGCGTCTTGCCAAAGGCTTGTCGGCTCTTTCGGCTCAAGACCTCGACAGATACGCCTATTTGATCGGCATAAAAACCTACCCGACGTTCGGAGAGGTGATGCTTCTCGAGGAGTTGCTCGAAAAGGAAAGCCTGACCATCTATGACAGTAGCGTGCTGACCCTCCGCAGCCTCTTTCTCCCGACTGCAAAGTGCCAAAAGGAGCTGCAAATAAGACTTGATGACAGAGGCAGTAAAGGGCTGCTCCTCCATATCGACCTGCTGCTCCGTACGAATATATTCGGTCAACTGATGAAGATGACTCAATAGCGCATCAGACACCTCGACATAGGGCGTCAGATATGCATTGTTGAACAATAGTCCATTGCACGCCACCTCATATTTGTGATACTCGATACAGTAGAAATCTCCGTGAAAAGAGACCTGACGACAGACCTTCGGCTGTCGGAACCACTGCAGGCTCTGATATGGAGTCAGGAAGAGCACCGTATTTTTGTCTGTCCGGTATGCCGTACCATCGACCGCAAAGTGACCTCCCTGCGCAAACAGAAAGATGCAGTAAAGCGGAGAGGTAAAAGTGTCCTCCAGCACATCGGTAGACGAAAGCTCTTTTATAGAAATCAAATGCGACATAAATCACTATTGAAGCAAACCCGATGGTAAAGATAACAAATATCAGTCATGCAAGAACCTCAACAACACCCTTCCCGAGCGATAAAAAACAAAATCGCTCGCAACAGGGCAAACCTTATTGCGAGCGATCGATATAATAAACTTTTATCTCCAAGAGCACTTATTGAAGCACCCTTTACTTCAGATGAGATTAAGCTTCTGTTGTTTCTGCAGGTGCTTCTGCGACAGGTGCTTCTTCAGCAGGAGCCGCAATAGTCGCAGTCTCTGACTCGACAGTGAATGGCACTTCGACAGTTACATCCTTGTGTAGACGTACCTTTGCGATGTAGTGGCCGATTTCCTTGATGTTCGCGACATGAATCATCTTACGGTTAAGTTCGAAGCCGAGCTTTTCAAGCTCTTCTGCGATTTGGATGTTTGTCACCGAACCAAAGATTGTACCTGTCGAACTTGTCTTTGCGACGATAGTAAGCTTCACGCCTTCCATCTTGGCAGCCACAGCCTCAGCATCAGCCTTGATCTTAGCCAACTTGTGAGCACGTTGTCTTTGGTTTTCAGCCAATACTTTCTGAGCGCTTTCAGAGGCGATGACTGCAAGACCTCTTGGGATTAGAAAGTTGCGACCATATCCGGGCTTTACTTCGACGATCTCGTCCTTGAAGCCAAGATTAGCGATGTCTTCTTTCAAAATAACTAACATATTCTGTCTCCTTTATGGGTGAATTTTTCTATTCTTAAATAATAACTGATCTACCTCTTCGGCTTACTTCATCAAGTCAGCCACGTATGGTAGAAGTGCCAAGTGGCGTGCACGCTTTACAGCTTGTGCGACACGGCGTTGGAACTTGAGAGAGTTACCTGTGATACGACGTGGATAGATCTTTCCTTGTTCGTTGAGGAACTTCTTGAGGAATTCAGGATCCTTGTAGTCCACATACTTGATACCGGCCTTCTTGAAACGGCAATACTTCTTCTTCTGTGCGTCTACAGTAAGAGGAGTTAGATAACGGATTTCTGAGTTTTGTGCTGCCATGATTACTTATCCTCCTTTACAGTGTTGTTAGACTTTAGTGATCTTCTCTTCTCTGCGTACTGGTGAGCGAACTTGTCTTGGCGGAAGGTCAAGAAACGTAGCACCTTCTCGTCACGACGGAAGTTGACTTCAAGAGTATTGATGACAGAAGGGTCTGCCTTGAACTCAAGGAATACATAGTAACCGGTAGACTTCTTTGCGATAGGGTAAGCAAGCTTGCGTAGACCCCACTCTTCACGGTTCACGATCTCTGAGCCATTTGACTCGAGCAGACCTGCGAACTTATCTACCGCTTCCTTCATCTGATCTTCAGACAAAACGGGAGTTAAAATGAAAACGGTTTCGTAATTGTTCATCATAATGCTTTTATGAATTAGTAAAATGATAATTGTTTATCGAGGCACAAAGATAAGAATATTTTCTCGGATAACCCACCTATCCTCTAAATAATTCAGGGTGCAGATTCAAGTATCAAGTGCAAAATTAGGGTAATAGACTGGAGAATACTTGAATCTGCATAGGCCCTATTATCTATGATCGGTCACCACCTTGAAGCTAAAATCATTACCTTTGTCCTCTGTTTACTGAAACCGTGTCACACTTTTATGACTTATCACTGATATGAAAGCAATAGAGACAAAGTACAGGTATTTGGTCTTCTTTTACCATCTCTTTCTGTCGTGGTTGATGTTCAACCTCGGTCGGCTCGTCTTCTATGTACACAACTACACCTACTACAAGCACTTCTCTGTAAGCGATCTGTGGACGGCTTGGTGGGGTGGCCAGAGGTTTGACATTGCGGCCATGGGGTACCTCAACAGCGTGTATATGCTTATTTTCATGGTACTCGGATTTTTCTCACCCAAGGTGCGTACCCATCGTGTGTCTTATCAGGTGATGAAGTGGTCCTTCCTCTTACCCAACATCGCAGGCATCATCCTGAATGTCGGCGACTCCGGCTACTTCCCTTTCGTGCGCAAGAGGATGACATCGACGGTCTTTCAGGAATTCGGTGGAGACAACCCGGTCCTCCTTGTCCTCCGTCTGGCATGGACGAACCCCATACTGACACTCGTTGCCATTGCGATGATCGTCGCCCTCATACTTGCCTATCCGCGCATCAGATATAACGCAAAACGCTCCGTGCCTGTGGTGGCACGTATCTTGGGGACTACGGTGGCACTCCTTGCGACCGTCTTCGTGACCGTCGTGGGCATCCGTGGCGGGCTTATCCATAGTGTGAGGCCCTTATCTCCCTTCAATGCTCAGGCTTATGTCGATCAGGTCAAGGACAGAGACATCGTGCTCAATACCCCGTTCTGCATGATCCGCACGGCAGACAAAAAGGTACTCAAGGAGATCGAATACATCCCCACAGCCGAAGCCGAAAGCCTCTTCTCCGCCCTCTACAAGGCACAGCCCTTATCCTCCACAGACTCTCTCTATGGGGCTTACAAGGACTATAACGTGATGATCCTCATCTTGGAGAGCTTTGCGAAAGAACACATCGGCACCCTCCAAGAGGACGGCAAGGGCTACACCCCGTTCTTTGACGCTCTGATCAATGACCCTGCCACGGTATCTTGGCCGTACGCCTTTGCCAATGGTCGTAAGTCCATCGATGCCATGCCATCGATCATCGCCAGCGTACCGGCTCTTGGTCTCAACTTCGTCACGAGCAACTATTCGGGCAACGAGATCGATGGCATGGGGACCTGCCTCCGTCGTCATGGCTACAAGGCAGCGTATTTCATGCACGGTGCACCGAACGGTTCGATGGGCTTCGATGCCTTCTCCAAGCACATGGGCTATACCGGCTATATCGGCATGACGGAGTACAACAACGATGACGATTACGACAATGCGTGGGGGATATGGGATCAGAAGTTCGTGCCCTTCCTACCGGAGCAGATCAGCCGATTTGAACAACCATGGCTGGGGACGATATTCACCCTCTCAAGCCACGAACCATTCAAGCTCCCCAAGGGCGAAGAACACAAGTACCCTCAAGGCGAAGTCCCCCTTCAAGCGACGATAACATACTCAGACGAAGCCCTCAGGATGTTTTTTGAGAAAGCAAAGAGAGAGCCGTGGTTCGACAAGACCATCTTCGTCATCACCGCCGACCACACCTCGCAGTCTGCCGATCCCATCTATGACAATATAGTGGGCAACTTCGCCATTCCACAGCTCTGGTATATCCCGGGCAAACCTCTGCCTAAGGAAGCCATAGACACCAACAAAGTCATACAGCAGGCAGACATCTACCCCTCCCTGCTCTACCTCCTCGGCATCGATGATGAGATCGTGTCATACGGCCACAACATCTTCAACCCTCTATCCAAGGCTTATGCCGTGATCTATTGGGGAGAGCATCACCTCATCACATGGGACAAGATCTACACCTTCGAAACAGAGACCAACAAGCTCTCCGTCGACAGCCTCAACACCGTCCTACTCCCTCGTCCCGACACGATACATCATACCGTCTCGGAACGACTGCTCCCTGCCATTGTCATGGACTACAACAAGCGTCTCATTCACAACAAACTGAGTGCACGTTACAACCAATAATCAAGATCAACACTCTTGAATCAACAAAAAAGGTCACCCGTCGGGGTGACCTTTTTTGTTGACGATATGTATGCCACGTTCAGCACTTGAGGACAAGTTCCACAGGACAGTGGTCAGAGCCATAGATATCCGAGTGTATCTTGGCCGAATCAAGGTGCTCTTGAAGACGATCGGAGGTCAAAAAGTAGTCGATACGCCAGCCTGTGTTCTTCTCACGAGACTTGAAGCGATAAGACCACCACGAGTAAGCCCCCTCAAGATCAGGGAAGAAGTGACGGAACGTGTCCGTAAATCCTGCATCCAACAGGGTCTGAAACTTCCCACGCTCTTCGTCCGTGAAGCCCGGATTACGGCGGTTGGTCTTGGGGTTCTTGAGATCGATCTCCTTGTGTGCCACATTAAGGTCACCGCAGACGATGACCGGCTTACGGCTGTCGAGAGTCATGAGATAAGCTCTGAAAGCATCCTCCCAAGTCATACGGTAGTCGAGCCTCTTGAGTTCGTCCTGCGTGTTGGGTGTGTAGCAGGTGACGAGGTAGAAGTCCGGCATCTCCAGAGTGATGACCCGACCCTCCTTGTCGTGCTCCTCGATCCCTATACCGTAGGCCACCGAGAGAGGCTCATGCTTGGAGTATATCGCAGTACCGGAGTAACCTTTCTTCTCTGCGTAGTTCCAGTACGAGTGATAGCCCTCCATCTCCGCATCGAGTTGGCCGGCCTGCATCTTTGTCTCCTGCAGACAGAAGAAGTCCGCATCCAGTTCTTTCATGATCTCCGGGAAGCCCTTACCGAAACAGGCACGCAATCCGTTGACGTTCCAAGATATAAATTTCATTATTGTATGTGTACTTTCTTGTTTGATTTATGTATAAACCAATAAGACCGCCGGAATGTTGTCCTCCCCACTCGATCTTTAGCCCGAAGACGAATACTCCACACCGACAAATGATTATATTTGCGAAGAGAGGGAGAGGCAACACTCCTCATCATGTTTCATCTCAAAAAATAAAAAATGATGCTTATGAGGTATTTATTCTTACTCATCTTTTCGCTCTTCAGCCTGACCACCGTGTGTGCACAAGAAGTGAAGCTAAGCGATGGCAAACAGATCGGATCCATATCATCCGACGGCACGATACGCAACCGCAGCAACGCACAGATCGGCAAGATCAGTTCGGACGGCACGATCAGAGACCGTAACAATACCCAGATCGGCAAGATAGAGTCCGATGGTACGGTACGCGACAGAAGTGGATCGCAAGTGGGCAGGATCAAGTCCGACGGCACGGTCTATGACCGCTCCAACGCTCAGATCGGCAAAGTCGAGTCCGATGGGACTGTCCGCAACAGACAAAACTCACAGATCGGCAAGGCTTCGGGGGTGAAGAGAGAATGGGTGGCAGTGGCCTTCTTCTTTTTCTATTTCAACTGACACCAAGACCACGCGTCTGCATAGACGAGTGAAAACCGACGAAAAAAGTCCAAGGATCCTCCAAATCGATTCGTATGATTCGATGACGAAAGTCGTATAACTTGATTTGGAAGATCCTTGGACTTTTTTTGCTTCGACTTGAAGGCGTCTTCCATCCTTGAATATATCGATCAAGCTCTGCCCCCTCACACAATCATCCAATAACAAAACGGGCTGTGTCAATCAATGCTTTGACACAGCCCGTTTTGTTACAATTATCATCACCACACGACACAGAAAAAATGTATAACAGACATTTATGGTGTATCTGACCGCATTTTCTCACGGCAGAGCACACATAAACCATCAGGTCGTGCAAATCAATCACATCTCGACTCTACCCAACAAGCCATCGAAAAAAAGGGACATCAAAGAGAGTAAAAGTCTCACCTCATACCTTCGTTTAGGGATATAAAAGAGGTTAAAATACCCACATTAGAGTATTTCGGAGGGGGTGCTTATTGCATACTTTTGCAATGTCAAAATGACATTTAACCGAAGTGAGTAGAACTAAGCAATAATCAATTCAAAATACTTAACTACACATGAAGAAACTATTAAGAACACTAAGCCTCGCTCTCCTCGTGGGCGTAGCCCTTTTGGCAACATCTTGCGACAAAAAGAACAATGGCAATGAACCTGAACCTCCTGTGACTGGAGAAGTCAAGAAGGCAGAATACATCGATGCCAGTGCTTACGATAAGTGGGCATACTTTTCTTTCGCTACGGGCAAAGAGGTGAAGGTATCGGATCCCAAGAATAGTAAGGATTGGGATGTTGCCTTTCACAGAGGAGACATCAGAGTCAACGGTGCCGAAGGATTCAGTGGCAAGGGTGGTGTATTCATGACAGAAGGCACTGATCTAAACGCTAAAATCGACACAAAAAACATCAATTTCAAGACAAATACAGAAGCTTTGGTTCAAGTAGAGTCAGGGATGATTGCCAAACAAGAGAATCGTCCGGTGAAAACAGAGAAACAGCACTATATCTTTGTCGGAGAGAAAACAAACGAATATAGGTTCTTTGCCTACAACTCAAATAGTCAAATGGGTGATGTGAAGAATATGTACCCTGCCAATAAAAAGATCTTTGTATTCAGAGGAGCCGACGGCAAGAGTATCTACAAAGTACAACTTGCAGACGTCCTCGATGCTAAGGGTAGAAAGGCAGGATTCCTTTCTTTCAACTACGCGAAAATCTAATAACGCCATACACACAAAGACATGAGATCAGGATACTGCCTTTCATTGTTGGTAGTGTTATTCTCACTCGTATGCACCACACCTTCTTTCGCTTCGGTGAAGGAAGGTGAAGGTGATATCAAGGGGCGAGTGGTCAGACAAACCAATCACCAACCCATATCCGATGCCAAAGTAGAGATCATCGAGGGTAACAAGTCCCTTGCTAACACCCAAACGGACAAACAGGGAGGATTCGTGCTCGAAATACCCAAACTGCGAGGGATCAGACGTCACTTCATCATACGTATCTCTCATGTCGGATATGAGACATACATCAAGAGGGTAGACCAAGAGGTCAAAGCCTTGGAGCTCGAAGAGATTGTACTCAAAGAGAGTACCCAAAATCTCGAAGAGGTGGTGGTGACATCTACCCGTACCCTGCGTCATCACAAGGATGTGCCCGTACCGACACAGATCATCACAAGGGCACAGATCGACAGGATCGCTCCGACGACGATGAAGGACATCTTGCTGTATTCGATCCCGGGGATTGAGTTCAGTCAGCATGGTGGGATCACACATATCACCATGCAGGGGTACAATGCAGATTACATTGCGTTCCTGATCGATGGCGAAGAGGTGGCCGGGCTGAAAAGTGGCAGTATAGACTTGTCTCGCCTGAGTCCGGACAATATCGAGCGTATCGAAGTCATCAAAGGTGCGGGCTCTGCCCTTTACGGATCGAGTGCGATAGCAGGTGTCATCAACATCATCACCCGTCAGTACAACAAACCCTTTTCGGCAGGAGCTTCGGTCGGCTACAGTCAGACCGGCGGATGGACCAGTCACCTCCAAACGGGTGTAAAGACGAAGATCATCAACAACTCGCTCACAGGCTCTTTCGACCGAGAGGGAGGATATACGTTGGAGACAAAGAATAAATCCGTGTCTCTTGATGTGCCTCGCAATGACATATTCAGGATAGGCAACAGATTGAAAGTCACTCCGAGCGATCAGATAGCATTTGGGTGGGATGTCAATTTTTCTCGTCGCAAGCAGTTCCGCAACGAATTTCACAACGACATCTATGACTATCTGACCAACACCCTGCGTGCTTCGTGGCAACTGAGCCCGACCTACCGTATCTCTGCGCACTACAACGGCGACTACTCATCGAGAATACGAGACTACTTCAAAGCTGAGGAGAAGGAGATGCAGCACAAAAACTTCGTACAGACCCTCCGACTACATCATGACGTACACTTCGGCAAAGGGAATGATCTCAACTTCGGCATCGAGGGGCACATGGAATCGATGCTATCGTCTCAGATCAACGAGGGGAAAAACAAGAAGAGCATCAAGTATGGTGTCCTCTTTGTCCAGCACCTCCGGAAGATAGGCTCCACCCTTGACCTCCTCTATGGAGCACGAGCAGACTATCACTCGAACTATGGACTTCACCTCTCTCCCAAAGCTACGTTGTCGTACAAGATGGGAGGGTGGATACTACGTGGCGGATATTCGAGGGCGTTCAAGTCCCCATCGGTGATGGATCTTTACTTCAACTGGAGTCATCAGGGGTTGTTTGACATCATCGGCAACCCCGATCTCAAGCCGGAGACGGCAAATCAGTTCTTAACAAACCTTGAGTGGAGCAATGCCCAATTGTCATTCGCAGCAGGTGTGACCCATACCCTGTTCAAGGATCGCATCGTGATGCAACAGAGCAAGAAGGGTGATCAGCACCACGTCAACATCGATGGTACAAGTCGCATGACCGTTGCCGATGCTCATGCTTCATGGCGCATCTGCAATGGTTTTACCTTGTCGGGCTCTTACACCTTTTCTCATGCTCCGGCATATAAAGAGATCAATGGAAGTCAGGTCGATCTGAACACCATCCGTCCTCACAACCTCCTTGCCAAGTTCGATGCCTATAAGGCTTGGGACGATAAGTGGAGTACTTCGTTGGCACTCATCGGTCAATACTTGTCGACGATAAAAGTGAACACGGTCTCGAAAGAAGAAGGGACAGATAAGCTCAAAGTTGAGTCTCAGGTTTATGACGGTTACCCGATGTTCCGGACGACGGCAAGTGTGAGCTATGATCGTCGCATCACACTATCATTGAGCGTGGACAACCTTCTCGGCTACAAGGCAAATAATCTCGGTTATCAAAACGCCTCGCTCACTCCGGGCAGAATATTCTACGGAAAGCTATCTTTCCAACTATGATACTATCAAGAAAAAACAAACTTAAAATAGACCAATTACTATGAATAGACGTAAGCTACTGTTCATGGCATTAGGCACCCTCATTGTTGTGGGTGCCCTCGTGCTATTATGGAACACCTTCGCAGGGAAGACCAAAGTCGCCCTTGTGAACTTCCCTGCATTTCAAAGTTCGGCGATCGTAAAGTCGAACCAAAACAAACACGTCGAGTATGATGTCATCGGGGCGAATGACTTCCGTGGCAACAAAACCTACGACTTCGTACTCGTCTCGGGCATGGGACTCAAGATCGATGAGGATCACAGGGCTGCCATACAGAAGTATGCAGACAAAGGACATCCCATCAAGATCATCCGTGTCACCAACCCAGCCAACAACATCTCGAACCTCGACTCTATCACCGAGTCTTCGGTCATGGACTATCTCAACAATGGCAACAGGAAGAACTACCTCTCTATGGCGAACTATATTCGTAAGTATATAGACAAGAAGAAGTTCTTTGCACCCGAGCCCGGCGAAGTCATACCGTCCGAGTCGGAGGTCTTCTACCACCTCGACGAAGAGGTGGCGATCAAGGATAAGGATGAGTTCGACACTTATCTCAAGAAGATCGGGCATTATCACGAAGGTGCGCCTCGCATCGCTGTCACCGGAGCCATCAATGACCCATACAGTGGCAACAAGGCTAACCTCGACAGCATGATCGTCTCGCTCAACCGCAAGGGCTTCAATGTCTACCCCATCCTATCGGGACAAGGACGCTTGGCCTTCTTGGACGCTGTCCAACCACAAGCGATCATCTACTTCCCTCACGGACGTATGTCGGGTGGCACGGGCGATCAGGTCGTGGAAGCACTCAAGCGTTACAATGCCCCACTCTTCATCCCCCTCACTGTGATGACATCGAAAGAAAAGTGGGACAAGGATCCTATGGGTATGTACGGAGGATTTATGTCTCAGAGCCTTGTGATGCCTGAACTCGATGGTGCAATCTATCCGTATGTCGTCAACACTCAGGAAGAAAATGCCGAAGGTATCGTGGAGACCGTGGCCGACCCATCTCGCCTGCACAAGTTTGTCGAGATACTCTCGAATACCGTCGCCCTTCAAAGCAAGCCCAACAAGGACAAGAAGGTGGCGATCTACTACTTCAAGGGTCCCGGACAAAACGGCATGGCAGCCCAAGGTTTGGAAGTCGTGCCATCACTATACAACACTCTGAAGAGACTCAAGGACGAAGGATATACCATCAATCTTCCTGCATCTCCCGAAGCACTCTCGGATCTCATCATGAAGCACGGACCCGTATTGAATGACTTCACCGAAGGATCCATCGAAGAGTTCATGAGGAAAGCCTCACCCCTCCAAATCGATGCCGAGGAATACGATGGCTGGCTCAAGAGAGGCCTTACGGCAGAAAAGTATGCCGAGCTAACCGAGCTCTTCGGACCTGCTCCCGGCAACTATATGAGCGGAGTCAAGGACGGTCGTCCTTACATCGCCATTGCGGCTGTCGACCTCGGTAACGTCGTCCTCTTGCCCCAGCCTATGGCAGGCATCGGAGGAGACTCGTTCGCCATCGTCCACGGTGCCAAGTCTGCACCTCCCCATCCCTATGTAGCCGCTTATTTGTGGGCCAAAGAAGCGTTCCATGCCGATGCGATGGTACACTTCGGCACACACGGTAGCTTGGAGTTTACTCCACAGAAGCAGGTCGCTCTCGGAGATTCGGACTGGCCGGATGCCCTTGTCGGCACCACACCGCACTTCTACTACTACACGATCGCGAATGTGGGAGAGTCGATGATGGCGAAGCGACGTTCGTACGCTACGACGATCAGTTACCTCAACCCTCCGTTTGAAGAGAGCCGTATGAGAGCATCGTTCGACAAGCTTCGTCGGGACATGATCTCCTACGAAAAGGCCGACAGAGACGACATCAAGCTCAAATTTGCCCTCGATGTCAAGCGCGAAGCCGTACGCATGGGCATCCACAGAGAGCTCAGACTGGACAGTGTGCTCACCAAGCCTTACACCGATGAGGAGATGTTGAAGTTGGACAACTTCGCCGAAGAGATCGCCAACGAGAAGATCAGCACCATCCTCTATGTCACAGGCATACCTTATACAGCAGATAAGATCAACTCCTCTGTACTTGCCATGAGCAGTGACCCCATTGGGTACAGCAAGGCGGCACTCGACCGCATGACGGGCAAGCTCACCGAAGACAACTTCCGCAAGCAGGCCTACATGACCGAGCATTACCTCGCTCCGGCAAAGAGACTCGTGAGCGAAGTCCTCAACGGCAAAAAGATCGACTCAGCCTTCGTCTGCTCTTACGCAGGCATCACTATGGAGCAGTTCCGCGAAGCCGTGGAGATCACCACCCCAAAACTCACCGGCATGGCAGCAATGATGGAGGCCATGCAGGGTCGTATGAATATGGAACTTGCCAAGGATGGTTCGGCTACCATGGGCAAGGGCAAGAAGAAGGGGGGACACCCATCTTGGATCCCTAAGTTCGGCAAGAAGCCGGATCATGTAGGCAAAGAGAAAGAGAACAAGGGCGGACACCCTGCCAATATGCCCAAGGATGGAAACAAAGCCATGGCCGGTGGTCATCCGGGCGGCATGCCGACAGACTCTGCAAAGGCCATGGGTATGGGAGGTCATCCCGGTGCCCCAAAAAATGACATCACACCCGAAAAGAAAGCCAAGGCGGATGCCATCGTAGAGCTCGCACGTACTCTCTTCAACATCAACCGCTATCAGGTCGGCTTGCAACAGAGCCCGTACCTCGAACTCTCGGGTCTCATCAGAGGACTTGACGGAGGTTACATCGAACCCACTTCCGGTGGAGATGCCGTAGCCAACCCATCGACAGTACCTACCGGTCGCAACCTATACAGCATCAATGCCGAAGTAACACCTACAGAATTGGCTTGGGAGAAGGGTAAGAAGCTCGTCGAAAGCACCCTCGAAACGTATGTCAAGAAGCACGGTGACTATCCCAAGAAGGTGAGCTATACCTTCTGGAGCAGTGAGTTCATCGAGACCGGAGGAGCCACCATTGCCCAAGTGCTGTACATGCTCGGTGTCGAACCCGTCAGAGACGTCATGGGTCGTGTGAGCGATGTGCGTCTCATACCATCCGAAGAGCTTGGTCGTCCACGCATCGATGTCTTGGTACAGACTTCGGGACAGTTCAGAGACCTTGCTGCCTCTCGCCTCAACCTCATCTCGAAAGCGGTCTCTCTTGCGGCTGCCGCAGGAGCCGAGGAAAAGCATACCAACTTCGTCCATGATGGTAACGTGAACATCGAAAAACGCCTTGTCGAAGAGGGCATGTCCCCCAAGGATGCTCGCGAATGGGCAAGCGTCCGTGTCTTTGGGGGTGTCAACGGCATGTATGGCACAGGCATCCAGGAGATGATGAAAGCAGGGGACAAGTGGGACGACCGTGCGGACATCGCAGAGGTCTATCTCAACAATATGGGTGCGGCTTATGCGTCGACAGACAATTGGGGAGCCTTTGCCAAGGGACTCTTCCGTGCGGCTGTCGAAAATACGGATGTCATCATCCAGCCTCGCCAGAGCAACAACTGGGGTGCACTCAGTCTCGACCACGTGTTTGAGTTCATGGGCGGGCTCAACCTCACCATCGCTCAGGTCACAGGCAAAGAGCCCGAGGCTCTCTTCGCAGACTATCGCAACCGCAACAATGTCAAGATGCAGGATCTCAAGGAGGCCATCGGCATCGAGAGCCGCAGCACGATACTCAATCCTTATTTCGTGAAAGAGGCGACCAAGGGAGGCAACTCCAAGGCCGGTGGCATAGCAGAGATCATCGAAAACACGTATGGCTGGGAAGTCTCCAAGCCCGAGGTCATCGATGACGAGCTCTGGGACAACATCCACGATATGTGGATCGAAGACACACAGAACCTCGGCACCAAGGAATTCTTCGAGAAGATGAACCCCGCGGCATTGGAGCAAATCACTTCGGTGATGCTCGAGACCGTACGCAAAGGGATGTGGAACGCTTCGCCCGAACGTGTCCAAAAGCTCGTCGAGGTGCACAATAAGGTCGTCCAAGAGCATGGTTCTTCGGGCGCAAGCTTTGCGACATCGAACGAAAAACTGCGTGACTTTATCACTCAGAAGCTCGACCCTCAGCAGGCTCAAAAGTACACTCAACAGATGGATGCTTCGCTCAAGAGAAGCGACGTCAAGAGCGACGACAAGAGCATCGTCCTCAAAGAAGACAAGTCTGCTTCGCAGCAATCCCAACAGATGCTCAAGACCGAGGATGATACCTCAAAGGCTTGGTACATCGGCATCGGTGTCGTCATCCTTGTACTCCTTGTACTCGGCATATTAGGTCTACGCAAACGCAACAAACGACTCGATGACTGATCCGATCACATCACAAAACTTCCCTCTCCTCCAAGTATAGGGGGACTTCGTCCGTCCCGGGACAGAATACATTTTGTTCAGGGACGGACGACTGTCCATCGTATGCCGGAAAGTATTCCGACACGAGACAGAAAAGGGACGGATCATACTCATCCCCAACGAAAACCATCCAATGATGATCACACTTGTATACATCGTCATGCTCCTATGCCTCTTGGCCGTCTCAGCCAAGCTGAGTCTCATCGGCTTCAAGAGGAGCCTGGTATATGGTATCCTCCTGCTGGCCTTTTCGTGGCTGGTGATGCCCTATGCCATCACGAGCAGTCGTAACGAGATAGCAAGCTACCTCTCATCTCACGAAGCACGACAATATGTGGCGATACTGGTCACCGTGGAGTGCGCCATAGCCTTGGCTTTTGCCTTCAGACAATGGCACCCCACAGCCAAAGACCCCGAGAGGGAAAGCCGATGGCATAGGATCAAGACCATGCTCGCCACCCCACTCTGGTGGATACAGAAGTACTACGTGTCGCTCCTCGTACTGCCGACTCTGTTTTTCATCCAGACACAGGTCATCTACGCTCTTCCGGGTGTGGACTTCAAGATCCCGGCCTTGCTTGTGGGTGTGGGAGCACTGCTCTTCTTCCCATTCATGTCGTTGCTCTTCAGATGGGCCCTCCCTCTGCGTGCCATGCGCGAAGAGCTGGTGCTGTCTCTATCCATCTTGCTGTGCCTCTCGGCACTCTTCTCGACCACCACGGAGGAGATGCTCTTTGCGCCCTCCAAGGCCACACCCACACCGTTCATCTCCTACCTCTTGGCACTGGTTGTCTTCCTTGTCTTCTTCGGGGTGGGACTGATCTTCGAACTCAGAAAGAAATACAAAACATCTAAGCGTCACAGATAAAAAACATCTCAAAACCTATGGAACTCATCTCCAAAATTCTCTTTGGCATCGCCAACAGCCTCCTCATCCCGGACATCATCCTGCTCATCATCCTCTTCGTGAGAGCCATCATGCTGGCAGGATCATTCTACGGACAGTTCATCACCAATCGCAAGAACATGGCGAAGCTCCAGCCCATGATCGACAAACTCAAAGACCATGACACCCAAGCCCTCGTCGACCTCCTCCCCAAGCGTAACAACGCACCTGTGATCCCTTACATGAGAGACATCCTTGAGCATGGGGCGGACGAGGACTTCGCAGAGTACACGATCGCCAACTTCGAGATCCTCGTGACCAAGGATCTCACGGTGAGTCGTCTCCTCGCAAAGATGGGACCTGTCCTCGGTCTGGTCGGTACCCTCATCGCTATGAGCCCTGCCCTCGTGGGGCTTTCGACAGGAGATATCGGTGGTATGGCTTACAACATGCAGGTCGTGTTTGCGACAACCGTCGTAGGTCTCGTCATCAGTGCCGTAGGACTCATCACACTCCAATACAAACAGAGATGGTATGCCAAGGATGTGAATAACCTCCTCTACATCTCTCGTGTCCTACAACAACGCAAATCCAAATAAGATAGAACCATGGACGAAAAAAATCTGATCACTTCCTCACCACGCCCATCCGAAGACAAGCATGAGAAGCCGCTACGTCGGCCTCGTCGCAAGTCTATGCTCGATAGCGACAGTGACGAGGATCTGCTGAGCGTGATCGTCAATATGTTCGACGTCGCCATGGTCTTTGCCGTATCGCTCATGGTGGCGATGGTGATGCACATGAACATGACAGAGATCTTTGGCAAAGAGGACTTCACGATCGTGAAAAACCCCGGTAAAGACAACATGGAGATCATCACCAAAGAGGGCAAGCAGATCAAGAAGTTTACCCCCAAAGAAGAGCAAAACAACTCCTCCAAGAGCAAAGGCAAGCGTGTAGGTGTGGCGTACGAACTCGAAAACGGTGAGATCATCTATGTCCCCGAATAAATAAGTACCTCTCCACGATCGATACAAAAAAAGGTAAGGAAATGCCCCCGAGATGAAGAGAAGTCACCCTCTCACCCTCTCGGGGGCATTTCCTTACCTCATTTTATCAAAGACTATTTGACTGAAAGACTCCTACACAAAACTCGTAAAATACCCTCCGGTCGGACAAGACAGTGACACGTGATCACGAAAATCACATGACCCGGCAAAGAAGATTTTCTGGCTCCGTTTTATCTCACAAAAACGTATTTTCTCTGAAATCATTTCGGGCACCAAAAGAGGTCTATTTAAGCAGTAAAAAGTTGTTAAAATAACGTAATCAAGATGTTTTTCCATGTATAATGTATTGCCGTAGGCCATTGTTTTTGTAATTTAGCGCATCAAGAGGAAGTCCATAGTGGAGTACACCGCCTCATTTTGAGCTATTTTCGAGTGATCATGAGTGTGTGCTCTTTTATGGTTTTCATCTTTTATTTAACGGTGACGGTCTTGACGGCGAATAAACTTCCCGCAGAGTAACATCAAGGGTGAGCCTTCAAGATCAAGTATAAACAAAAGACGAAAAGACTAATGACGTTCAGACAGATTTTACTGCTGTGTTCCGGGTCGTTTTTATTGAGCTTTGCCAACGCCACGACCCCACCGGTGAAGAAGCTGGAAGTACCTGCCCAGAAGTTAGAGGTCCCCAGTCCCGCAACCACCCAGCCTAAGAAGAAAGGCAAAGAAGAAATCAAACCTTCGGCCGAACTCTTGGCAGACAATCTACCCATCAAGGACAACAGAAGAGTCCTTGAACTAAAGAAAATGATGAGCGAAGTCTCCGAAGAGGAGTTGGAGTTTCCCGCAGTGGATCTCTATGGAGAGGACTCTTGGAGTGAGTATGTCAATCCCTTCGCAGGAAACAAGTCCGTGCAGATTCCTGACACTTGTTCCATCAATTGTACCGAATTCTCTTACCCCCTGACCACCATTACCGCTACCACATCTCGATTTGGCTACCGCCGTCGCTTCCGTCGTATGCACTACGGCATAGACCTCAAGGTACAAGTGGGCGACACGATTCGTTCGGCCTTCGATGGCAAGGTGCGTATCGTCAGTTTTGAGCGCAAGGGTTATGGCAACTACATCGTGGTGCGTCACCCCAATGGGTTGGAGACAGTTTATGGGCACCTTTCGAAGCATTTGATCCAAGAAGGACAGATTGTCAGAGCAGGTGAACCTATCGGTCTCGGAGGAAACACCGGTCGTTCGACAGGGCCACACCTCCACTTCGAAACAAGATTTATGGGTATCCCCATCAATCCGGAAGAGATCATCAACTTTGACACCGGTATTCCCCTCAAGGAACAGTACGTATTTGTCAAGAGAAACACTCAAAAAGCCATCACAGGCACTTCTTATCTTGCCAAAAAGAAGAAGTCTTCGGGCTCCAAGGGCTCAAGCATCGCCGTCCACAAGATACGTCAAGGGGATACTCTCTCCGGCATCGCGGCCAAATACGGCACATCTGTGGCTAAACTTTGCAAGCTCAATGGATTGACATCGAAGACCACACTGAAGGTCGGTAAGTCGATCAGAGTAAGTTGACAAAAAACAAAAGGAATAATCCACACTGAGTAATAGCGTGACAAATCTTGAGAGATCAGCGGGGTCTTGACAGTATTTGTTTGGAGTGTGAGATTTGTTACGTGTGTACCCATCTAAAGTACGCCAAATGAGGGCTGTTTCGGAGGTTTTCTTCAGGAACAGCCCTCGTTTGTATTCAGAACCAAGTCAGTAAGGAGTAAATAAATATGACACCAGAAGACCCGAGGCCAATTTTTCTCATCGGTTTCTCAGGAGTAGGCAAGACGACCATCGGGCGTCATCTTGCCGAAATGACGGGGAGGACATTTGTCGACACCGATGCATACATCGAAAAGAAATACCACAGCAGCATCACAGATATGTTTGCCTGCTGTGGTATAGATAAGTTTAGGAAGCGTGAGACCGTCATCCTCATAGAATTGTCTCAATACAAAGACCTCATCATTGCAACAGGAGGAGGGATGCCTTGTACCGACAATAACATCGACATCATGAAGTCACGTGGCACAGTCGTATACCTTTACAGCAACATGGACAGTCTCACCGACCGTCTCGAGATCTGCAAAGCAGACAGACCCTTGGTCGCACACTTGGACAAGGAAGGCATACGGAGGTATGTCGAAGAGACCTTACCCAAGAGAGAGCTTTACTATACACAAGCCCATCATACTGTCGATGTCTCGGGGATGATGACCGTCGAGGATGAGAAGCGCATGGCCGAACACATACTATCAGTACTGAACACTCCTAAATCATAAGTATATGAAATCTATTTATAGCCTGACACTTTGTGGCTTCCTATCTTTGGTTGTGCTTCTTGGCACGAGTTCCTGCTCATCCACCCGCACAGCAGCACCACGCCCCATCCCTGCAGCACGCGCCTACACTCCATACAACGATTACATCAACCGATATGCTCCCCTTGCCTTAGATCAACAAAGGAAACATGGCATACCAGCCAGCATCAAGCTCGCCCAAGGCATACTCGAAAGCGGTGCGGGCAAGAGTAAATTGGCAAAAGAGGCCAACAACCACTTCGGCATCAAATGTCACCGCAGCTGGACCGGCGGTCGCTCTTACCACAACGATGATCTGCCGAACGAATGCTTCCGTGCCTATGACACCGTCGAAGAGTCGTTCTTGGATCACAGTTACTTCCTCAAGCAAAAGAGATATCAACGCCTTTTCAAGTTAAAAATCACAGACTACAAGGGCTGGGCAAGAGGTCTTCAAGAGTGCGGTTATGCCACCAACAAAGGCTATGCCAATGCGCTGATCAAGCTCATTGAGGACAACCGCCTCTACCTCATAGACAAAGAGAATCCCAAGCGTCTGTACACTTACGATGCTCCATCAAAGTCTGTTGCGCCCCAACCCAAAAAACAACAGCCAAAGAAGGAGAAGAGAGGTGTACATGGAGAGCGCCCTGCATACATCGGCAACGAGCTATTGTACACCATCGTTCAGCAAGGAGAGACACTGGCAGACATCGCTCGTGAGATGGAGATGAGCGAACGTAAGCTGGCAAAGCACAACGACTTCCCTGAAGGCTATCCTCTCACTCCGGGCGACATCGTGTATCTGCAACCGAAACGATCCAAGGCCGTCCCTCCACATTACGAGCACGTCGTGAAGGTCGGTGAGTCGATCCACCAGATCGCACAGACGTATGGCATCAAGATTTCGGCTCTATATGCCCTCAATAGGTTGTCCGAAGAGTATGTCCCCAACGAAGGTGATGTCCTCCTTCTACGATGACCCTAATCCTTAATACGTATTGCTATGAGAAGAGTTTACTTACTCCTTGTCACCGTCACAAGTCTGCTTTTATCAGCTTGTACGGCGCCCTCCAAACAAAAGGCTGATATGACACCCGAACGCTTCATCTCAGACGCCCAAGTCTCCGGCACCATAAGTGCACTCAAAGAGAAGTTTGGCGAAGCCCAAACATTCCGTATCGAACGAGGGGTGAAACAAGTCGCACACCTTTGGATCGAGAAGGATGGTTCGGCAGAGGACTTCGAGAAGTTCTGTCTCGATAGGTTTGTCGACGATCCTTCAGCCCTCGGCACACTTTACGAGACTCTCGAACGCAACTTCGAGACCCTCAACGGCCACTTCCATAAGATCGACTCGCGTCTCAAGATGCCACTCCATGTCACCGGTCCGGCCTTGACAGAAGTGGATATGCTCTTCGGAGCTTATGATGTGAAAGCCCACCTCGACGAGGATCTTTTCGCAAACAAGATAGCCTTCATCACTGCGCTCAACTTCCCACACTATACTCTTGCGGAGAAGACAGCCAAAGGTGACAGTTGGTCACGCCAAGAATGGGCTTATGCACGTATGGGTGACCGTTTCATATCGAGAGTCCCTGCGGACCTGCGCCAAGCCATGTCCACCTCACTGACTGCCAATGACACCTATATTGCTGACTACAACATCATGATGGGCAATCTCGTCGATGAGAAGGGCAACCGCTTCTTTCCCGAAGATATGCACCTCATCTCTCACTGGGGTTTGAGAGACGAACTCAAGTCCAACTACTCGGACAGCCAACAAGGACTCACCAAACAACGCATGATCTACGAGGTCATGAAGCACATCATCGACCAAAGCATCCCACAAATCGTCATCAATAATAACGAAGTCACTTGGGATCCTTATACCAACAAGGTTTATAAGGGGGACGAAGTTCTTACGGACGCCACAAGAGAGCCCGATGTACGCTACGCTCACCTCTTGGAGTTGTTCAAGATCGCACGCCGTCTCGATGCTTATTCACCACACTATCCTACACAGATCGAACGAGCCATAGACTTGGAGATGGAGATGATGCTCGATGATGTAGTGAAACTCTTTGACACCCTCCTCACCCATCCTGTCGTCAAGGATGTTGCTGCACATATTTCAAGGAAACTTGGCCGATCACTTGAGCCATTCGACATCTGGTACGACGGCTTCAAGGCTCGTAGTTCTGTAAATGAAGTGAAGCTCTCTGCCGAAACAGCAAGGAAGTACCCCACACCACAAGCCCTCAAAGACGATCTGCCCTATATCCTCATCAAACTCGGCTGGACACCCGAACGTGCCCGACAGATCGCCTCCCTCATCGAGGTAGATCCGTCTCGTGGTGCAGGTCATGCCATGGGATCACAGATGAGAGGAGATGTCGCTCGTCTGCGCACACGTATCTCTGACAAGGGGATGGACTACAAGGGTTACAACATCGCCATACACGAGTTTGGGCACAATGTCGAACAAACACTCTCTATGAACGATGTCGACCACTACATGCTCAGTGGCGTACCCAACACAGGCTTTACCGAAGCCCTCGCCTTCCTCTTCCAAGCCCGTGACCTCCAACTCCTTGGCTATCAGAGTACAGACAACCTCGATGCCGTCAGCCTTGATGTCTTCTGGAGCTGTTACGAGATCATGGGCGTGTCACTCGTAGATATACAAGTATGGCAATGGCTTTACGCACATCCGGATGCGACAGCAGGCGAACTTCGTGACGCGGTCCTCGACATCGCAAAATCAGTGTGGAACAAGTACTACGCAGGCATCCTCGGTGGCAAGGACGAAACGCTCCTCGCCATCTATTCGCACATGCTGGTATACCCCATCTATCTGCCCAACTACGCCATCGGGCACTTGATCAGCTATCAGATCCAACGCTATATGGAAGGCCGTCCACTAGCAACCGAAGTTGAGCGAATGTTCACCATCGGTAGGATCATTCCCAACCAATGGATGCAAAATGCTGTCGGAACACCAATCTCTACCACACCGATCATCGAAGGCGTGACAGAGGCTCTCTCAAAACAATAAACACATCATCCTCTCATAAATAAAAGCCATCACGCATGATGCGTGATGGCTTTTTACCTATCACCTGAGCACAATCAATTACATGAGGATCCTCTCCGATGTCGCTACATCAAAGCGAACACAAAGATAATACACCCCAATACCGCACCAGTCGATTATCGTCGATTACAGTCGAATGTTAATCCAATTTTAAGCTCTTAGCCAAGAAATAATTAGAAAAGATCAATTATCCCAAGATATAGGATATAAAACACAACACGTAAATGACCCAAAGATTACTTAACCCTAAGACTGCTCATCATTTCATTGATACTTATATCATCATTACCTCCATCATATCTGGTAAACTCTCGATCATACCCATCATCTTCGTAATCCCCCTCATATTCTTTAAGAGCCTCCTGAACTTCTCCTAACCACTCAAGAAAATTACAGTTAAAATTATCCAGTGGCAGGAATTTATCTATATCATCAAGAAGAGAAGATACCTCATCAATTTCTTCAGTCTTTGAAATACTATCTATTTCACAAGATATAATTGTCTCTATGGAAGCCAATAACTCCTGATCCTTGAGTCTTTCATTAAGCCCTAATTCTGTAAGCATCTCCAATAAGTCTCGGCAATCTTCAGTAGATGCAATCTCTTCTATAAGACGATCTACAACTTTATTCAAATCAACAGAGAGTATTTGCCAGTCCAGCATTGCCACAAAGGTCGTTCTATGAGAAAATGATATTTTTTTATCAAAAACATCTTTGAGTTCAAAGTGCTTCTCAAAAAGGCCTTTATTTACTTCAAGTAACCGTCGGTAATGAGATGAGAAGTTCAAATAAAACCATATTTTGTTGCAATGCTGATTACGGTATACTCGTCCTCCAAAAACAGAGAGCTCACAAGATAACGATGAATTTATCACTACTTTTTCAAAACTCTCTATCACACTATCCCATAAATCCTTTTCTATATTAACATAAAAACAATTGTATATACTTGGTTTATCAGACACCTTAAATATCGTGTAAAGCTGCTCCATGTAGAGTGTGGACTTGATCAACAGTCTCTGAATTTCTCTGAAGTCGTTCAGATAAGCAACTATAAAATCACGTACAGATGGATTAAAATGAGAAACTATAATATCTCCATCATACATTTTTGTTCTAATAAAGCAATCTTCCAATATCCTTAAAACTCTACTCCACTCATGATCACCACATTTTAGTTCCAAATCAGAATATGTTTCTTTACAGAAATGAGAAAATGCGCTCTTCCAGTCTTTTAGAAACACCTTATCTCCCATCGACGTTAGTACAATTAACGCATAGCGTGCTTTAACATCAAGATCCGTAAATGCATACTCCCAGACCATCATTGGTTTATCAAAGAAGAGCTTAAAATTAGTCACAAATTGGTCAGCAGGGTATTTTTTCCATGCCCCATTATCTATATATGCCTCTATAATACGAGGATTATAATTGGGATGGTCAATTAGGTTTCGATATTGCTTATTAGCTAACAATTGTTCAATATAATCATTTGGCAAATTAGCTTCAGCCAAATGATTATAGAGGATATTCGCCCTGACATATCTCGAGTACGAGGAAAGATCAACCGTACACTTTGCAATGTCTATGTCTCGTATTTTAAAGACCTCGTATTTACTTTTAGCTTCAGATAGGATATACTCTCGAGTAGTCAAGATAAGTACTTTATCCTTTGCTCTTCTAATTGCATCAATAAAGGCAATCAATCTCTTGTCAAACCCCTTTCCGGACGGCTCAAAAACATTCGCTCCCAGAAAATCATCGAAAAAGAAAACTTGCTTTCTTCCCTCTTGAAAAAGAGTTGTGGCATCATCCAAATCTCCCGCAACATAAACAAACTCTTCGTATCCTTGAGCCAATAAATGATAAGAAAGCATTCTGGCCAATGTCGTTTTCCCAATACCGGGAATACCGGAAATGATCACATAACGCTGTTCTTTTAGAATATCGTCTGCCACTCTAAAGCTATCATTTTGCACATATAGCCCAATTTCCTCTCTAATCTGATCCAATTCGAACTTTGAGCGATTGACAACGCCCCTATTCGCAATTGCTTGTAATATATCGACACTCGCTAACCAAAGCTTATAGTACTTACGCTCTATACTGTTATGTTTACCTATAAGATTATTCAAGTCATCTCGCCCATAGATATCACCGGCATCAATGATATAGGGTGAGAACATCTGCATAATTTCAGCCTTATTCTCCGGGGAAAGAGCTACAGATGTGGATATCATATATCGACGAGGTGCAAGCCTCTGAACCTTCTCAACCTCTTGCTTCAGGTTTTGCTTGAGATCTTTCCACTCTTTATATCTCTTGACTTGGACGACTGTCTTGTCGTCTCCCGTTGAACCAAAACGCAAATCTATCCCTAAATCACGTCCATCCCTAAAGCTTTCTATGTAGACATTAAACTCAGCTTGAAATAGATCACGTGTCAAAAGTTCAAGCTCATTATATTGTAAAATTTGGAAATCATAATTAGTCATACTCTACAAAAAGATCAAGGGGGTATTATTCTACGAACAGTATCTCTAAACACTAATTTAAAGATAACATAATTTGCAAAAACACTTAATTCAGTAATATTTACACAACCCAATCACCTAATATTTTTGTGTATTATCTATAGCGTCAAAAACAAAACAACAAGGATTATATCTCGTTGTTTTGTAGAGAGCCTTATCAGCCAAGAGCCTTATAGATAGCGAAGGAGATGTTGAAGAGTGAGTGGATCAAGGTGATTGTCCAAAAAGGGTGTTTGTTTATTCGAATGTGGTAGGAGTAAATCAGGATTAAGCCGATGATGAAAGTGTAGATGATGTAGGCTATCGAATAGATGTGAGATAGCGCAAAGAGGGAAGCAGAGATGATGTAGACGATCCACATATTTCTCCTCAAATATGAGCTCTTCGTCAGCCCCCAATATGGCAATTTCTGAAAAAGCAGAGATTCCAGCATGGGGATGATCACAATACCTGAAAAATACTCAAAGACTTGATTGATATCGGGTGCCTCTGAAATGTACCCGACATCAATCCCTGAGGCCACTATTACTACATTGAAGACAACACACCATAAGATACAGACCAAGAGGATCAGTATTACAAACGATGCCATCGATATCCTTGATAACCAATCTGAGATCTTATGGATCATAACATGTGGTCTGTTTGAGCTACAGTTTCTTTTTCTTTTCGTAAATAGAGGCCCTCAGGAAAGTATTTGAGATCTGCCCTCAATGTATTTCCCTGACTACTTTAGGAAGTCTCTGGATTCCGAGGGCTTAGACTGTAAGTTTTTCATCCACTAAAATGCCCCCATGACAAACCGCAGGGCTTTCCAACCATAATAGCCAATAGCGTACCCAATTTGCTCAAAACCGGCGACTTTATATTTAGAAAGGATAAAGAGAGTCAGAAAAATTGCCGTAGGTAAGACTATAGGTAACATTTTCTGTATCCGGAATTCCTTCTTGCTTGACATAATATCTTACGGCTAAACGTTTACAAATACAGATATCTTCGCCCCCTTTAGCCGAAAAAACTGTATAAGGTTAATAATAAAGAAAGCACCTGACTTCATTAAGAGGTCAGGTACTTTGTTTGCTGTGGTGCCACCAGGAATCGAACCGGGGACACAAGGATTTTCAGTCCTTTGCTCTACCAACTGAGCTATGGCACCGTTGCTTTTCTTTTGCTCTGCAAAGGTAATACATTATTTTGATTCCACAAGGGGCAGAGCGTTTTTTCTTGCTTTTTATTTGGGATTTGGTGTTTTTGAGAATAGTAGTCTCCCTTACAGAGAGAAGAGTCCTTGACCGATGAGGTTAGCAAAGTGACAAATCAAGTTAGACATCCTTTGAGATCGAATTAGACAACTTGATGAATTGAATTAGACAACCGTTGTCGTCGAGTTAGACAATTCATTTTGGAGGATCGCAAGGATGGGTAGGAAGCAGTGCAGGAGAGGCCCTAAGAGCCGATAGTATAAGTAAAAGCCGAGTGATGAGCAAAAAAATCAACGATTATATCGAGATCCCATAAGAGGGAGGATATAATCGTTGATTTCATTATGAGGAGAAGTTATGGCTTAGCAACCGCAGCCGCCAGAACCACAGCCACAGCTGTCTGTCGAGCAACCGCCTGATGAGCAGCCACCACCGTGTTCTTCTGAGCCACAGCCACAGCATCCGCCACCTGCATGAGGATTGAGGATAGCTTGTACCTCATCGGGAGTTGGTTCAGACACTTCTTGGATCTCACCTACAAAGTGTAGAGTCTGTCCTGCGAGGAATGGGTTGAAGTCCATCTTCACACCGTTATCGGTGATTTCGAGCACCTTACCGAGAAGCTGGTTGCCATCCGCATCGAGCATAGGCACCTGTCCGCCTACGAATACGACTTCTTCGTCGAACTCGCCATCGACAAGGAACACTTCCTTAGGGAGGGTAGTGATGTAGTCTTCAGACACCTCGCCGTATGCTTGCTCAGGAGTAAGGACGAAGTCAAACTTCTCACCCTGTGCAAGGCCGAGGAGGTTGTTTTCGAACTCAGGGAGCATCAATCCCATACCCTGAATGTACACCAATGGCATCTCAGGAGCTGTCTGCTCGACCATCTCTTCCTTGCCATCAGTAGCGACTGTATATAGCGTGTACTGTGCCTTGACCAATAGATTTTTATCTACTTTCATTGTAATAATATTTTGTGTTAGAATCATTAAATATCTTCAAAGATACAAACAAAAAAAGAGATGATAATGTTTTCGCATGACACATTGTTTATAAAGGCCACCCTCGTTTCTAAAAATAATTACTATATTTGCAAGGCTAAGAAAGAAGATTAAGTAAAGACTCCATTAAACATTAAGATCGAAAACATCAATTATGAAGAAATTTGTAGGATATCTTATGGTGCTGATGATAGCACTTTCAGCATGTGATCACGACAACAAGCCCTCACCTAAGCCTGAAGAACCAAAGCCCGAAAATCCGGGCGGATCCAAAGAAGACCCTCAGCAGCAAAATCTCACTGCTGAGGAGATAGCTCAGTACTACAACTGGAGCACCACAATGACCGTGGAAGCCGTGGACGCTCTGGTGAGATCCGTACACGAAGCGAAAAAGGTCGGCTCGAAGACGATTGAGATCAAGGATGCCACCCTCACGGATCGTGACGATACCAAGGGGACATTCACCCTCGACATCCGAGAAGCTCTCATCGATGGAAAGAAACATAGTCAAAAGATGGCATTTTCAGGCTTTGCGATACGCCCGTCAGATTCGGAGATCGGGATCAGAGCGTATGCCACATGGAAGGTCAAGGGGGAAGAGCTCTTCAAGACCTTTGACCTCGACCCTCTGTACATCAACAACAAAACCGAGATGTATGACACCGAATATCTTGCACGCTTCGTGTCGTTTATCTCGTCGAACACCCAGGGACAGCAGTACATCCTTACTGAAGAGGACATGAAGTATGTCAAAATCATCGACTTGAGGTATGATCGCGCCAAAGAAAGCATCACTTTCAAGATCGGCTACAAGGGTTTCTCGAGTTCATCCTATGCCACATTACCGCTGAGACCGATGGACTACTACGATCACAAAGTCAGCATCGTCGAAAACTTTGCACCACAGAAATATATGCGCGGAGTATTTATGCACCTCGGGCTATACAGCGGACATATGCTCTCGTATGACCACGACAAATATGTGGTCGAACTCTCCGACAACGGACACCAAGGAGACGACAACAACAATGCACTATGGCTTACCGTCAGCCTAAGAGATAAGGATTCAGACAGAGAACTGGCGACCTTGAGAAAAGAAGTAAACAACTTCAAGCCTCTGACCGAGCTTAAAAAGGATATCGACATCAGCACCAGCGCGACCTTGGATGAGACCCTCAAGAAGAAGCTCAAAGGAGACTTCACCGAGGGTAAGGACATGAGTGACAAGCTCAAATCGGGCATCATGAATTGGATCAAGCAAGCTCAGTTCTCCTACAAAGGTGAAGCCTTGGACTACCACACAAAGGGCATGAACGACATCATCTCTTGCGGAAGTGGCATCACACAAGAGAATGGCGATCTGTACCTCGAAAACCCAAGATTCGAACTCGTGTCTGCCGTCATCCAAGACGCGAAGCTCCGGGTGACCGTACGCCTCACGTTTGCAAACGAAGTGGCTGTGGAGGGAGTAACCTTTGTCTTCGTTGCACACGGATTCAGAAACGCATAAATTCAATACAGTTACGATAGAGAGACTTCGTCGATCGGATCCACCGGATCCATCTCGGCGAGGTCTCTTCTTTTTTTATCAGCTTACGAGTCCTATTCTCACAGACATTACAAGAGACCTGCGAGCACCGACGAACGAGCCTCTCCGCCACCCTACGAAACGATCCCAATCTCCCGGACAATAAAAAAAAACATCCCACCATGACTCGGAAAGATTCTGTCGGTCGACAGAATGCTTTCTATCCCCTCCCGGAATGGATTCTGTCGGCACATAGAACACATTCCGAGGTACTCCTCGAAAACATGCAGGGCAGGAAAGGATAAGCCCCGAAGCATTCCCGACAAAAAAGCACGAAAGGTCTCACAGGAGGAAAAACACGGACACCCACAAGCCTACACCTTTTTTCTCGAACAGATACCGGCACAGAGGCGATGCGGACACCTCCCAAACACCCTTGACATCCGAAACACCTATGACACAGAAATTCACCCCCTCTCACCCCATTTGAAAAACCTGCGGTTAATTGCGCAAAAAATCGTATCTTTGCTAAGTATGTTGCACTTTTCATGCACATTTGTGTATGGAAGGGAATTTGAACAATCTTTTTACGTTTATGACCGCAAAAAAAGTCCTATTCTTAGCTCAAGAGATTCATCCATATATCGAAGACAGCCCTATCGGTAAGATCTCACAGTTCTTGCCCCAAGGGATTCAAGAACTCGGGTATGACATCCGTACATTCATGCCCAACTATGGCACGATCAATGAACGTCGCAACCAGCTCCACGAGGTGATCCGTCTCTCAGGCATGAACCTCGTCATCGACGACAAGGTACATCAACTCGTCGTCAAGGTAGCCTCGCTCCCCTCTGCCAAGATGCAGGTGTATTTCATCGACAGTGACGACTTCTTCAGCCGCAAAGGCAACCTCCACGATGAGTCGGGGGCACTCTATCCGGACAATAGCGAACGCTCTGTCTTCTTCCTTCGCGGGGTCTTCGAGACCATCAAAAAGCTACGCTGGGTACCGGACATCATCCACTGCCAAGGTTGGTTCACAGGGCTTGCCCCACTCTATCTGAGGACACTCTACAAAGATGAGCCGGCACTCGCACAGGCAAAGATCGTCTTCTCGGCTTACGACCAGACTCCCCAACAACCTTTCGGCGAAGAGCTCACAAGGGTCTTGGGCTTTGACAACATCACATCACCTCTACTCGATGGCACCGCATTGGACAAGGAGACCTTCGTCCAGCTCGTGCTGAAGTACATCGACGGCATGGTGATCTCAACGAAGGAGATCAGTCCCGAACTGCTGGAGGCGATCCACGGCTCGGGCAAGAAGTACTTGGACTACCACGAGCCCGAAGAGTTGGTGAAGGCCGTGGATGACTTCTACGCGACCCTCTGATCCGACCGACAGCCTTTTGCACTTGAGTGTGAGAGGTAGGACGGATGCTTTTTTTGAAACGACATTATCACACCAAAGACAATACACTTATCCCGATGAATAGACTAAAGCATATCGTATGGGGATGTTTGTTGCTCATGACCGGCCTGATGGCCTCCTGCGATGACCGCAACAACGCATTGGGTATCGACAATCTACCCGAGTATGACAAGTTGTCGAGCTTCAGCAAGGAGTATGAGATCAAGTGGAAGACAGTCTCTGCAGACTTGAAACACCAAAACATAGCAAAGGGCACCTCGTACAATAATATCTATGTGACCTCACACTATGGTTATATCGGCGAGATACCCAACATCCAGTACGGTCGCATACGCAGTGAGTACCTTACTCAGTTTCATATCCCTGCGGGATTCAAGTTCGCAGACACTCCCATCAACGACCGTATCGACTCCATGGCGATCACGCTCTACTATTCGGGCTACACCGGAGACTCGTTGGCTCCGATCTCCGTCGAGGCATACAGACTGGCAAAGGCTCTTCCTTTCTCCAAATACACGATCTCCGATGTTAGCGAGTACGTATCAGATAAGCTCCTCGGCAAAGCATCTTACTATGCAGGCAGGGGGCACAGCAAGACAGTATCGGGTCTGACCGCCGTCGACATCCCTCTCCCTCGGGAGCTGGGTCAGGAGATCTACGACAAGAGCAAGGGAGGTGATCCGGTGTTCGCATCGCAAGCAGCGTTCGACAAGTACTTCCCCGGTGTGTACATCACAGTGGGTGCAGGGACAGGCAGCATCCTACGTGTCCAGCGTACGGCATTGACCATGTACTTCAAGAAAGAGGTCAAAGGCAAGACAAAGGACAACAAGAAGGACTCGACTTACCTCGCCACATTCACCCAGCAGTTGGCACACACATCCGAAGTGCCACAGTTGTCTCGATTTGCAAACGAGAACCTTGATCGCCTCATCAACACAGATCCGTCAAAAGGCATCAGCTACATCAAGTCCCCCGCAGGTGTGGTGACAGAGCTCACCATCCCGACGACAGCCATCGCAAAGACGCTGAAAGAGGGTAAGGCTGATATGATAAGAGAGTTGAACTCATTACCTCTCACCCTCTACGGAGAGCCTCAGGGTAGCGGTCAGTACGATCTCGTCCTGCCAAGTAATCTCCTCATCTTGCCGAAAGACTCGGTAGGAAAATTCTTCGAAAAGGAATTGACAGAGATAGATGCACCGTACACGACTTACTTGAGCACCAAGTCTTCAACGGGCTCGGCCACCTATATTTTCGGCAACCTCGCTCCCCTCATCAGAAAGCAGATCAGCGAGAAGCCCAACGAAGATCTCGTCCTTTGGGTGGTGCCGGTGGATCGTACCACTGTGACAAACCCCAACACAAACCAACCTCTCTCAAGCTCGATCTCCAACCTGGTGCTACCGACAGCAATAAGGCTCAACTTCACGGGAGACAAAGGCAAGATCAGAGCGATCATGACGGAGCACAAAAAGGGAAGTCCATTCTGATCCCCTTTTAAGACAGAGTTAACACAAAGTAATGAAGGTTTAGCTCCACCCAAAATTGGAGAACTCATAGAAGAGAGGAGATCCCCGAGTCACGGCATGGCCATGATGGAGATCTCCTCTCTTTTGAGACAAGACACCTCTTATCGATGATGACACCTTTCCTCGAACAGATCGCCACACACTTCTTCGAAAAGCACCAGAAGGAGTTGTACAAGTACAGGATATTCTTGCCCAATAGGAGGGCAAGGTTGTTCTTCATGCACTACCTTCAGTCCCGACTCGGAGACACTCCCTTATTGGCTCCACAGATCACCACACTCAACGAATACATAACCTCTTCGTCCCGCTTGGTGTCGGGCGAAAAGCTCATCCTGCTCTTTGAGTTGTACAAGTGTTATGTGGCAAGGTTGCCCGAAGAAAAAGCAGAGTCGATGACCTTTGAAGGCTTTTATCAGATCGGCGAACTCATCTTACAAGACTTCCAGGATCTAGACAAGCACCGCAGTGATGCACAAAAGCTCTTCCGCAATCTCTACGAACTCAAAGAACTGGAGAACGAGCTCTCTTATCTCGATGATACTCAAAAAGAGGCGATAAACAGTTTTCTCAGACCTTTGCCCGCAAAAGCAGAGGATGCCAAACCTCTACTGAAGAGTTTCCTCACCTTTTGGGATGGTTTGTACGACTTGTATGTCAGTTATAAGGAAAGCCTACGCAACCTCGGTATAGGCTACGACGGTATGATCATGAGGGAGGTGTGCGACAGTATCGACGCAGGCAAGAGCACCTTGGGACAGGATGGAGTGATCAATGTATTCGTCGGGCTCAATGCCCTTACCCCTTGCGAGCACCGCATCCTCAAGCATCTCAAAGAGAGTAGCGAAACGCTTTTCTATTGGGATTATCCCTCGATACCGCTACAAGACAAGAGCCCAGGAGCATATTTCAGAGAATACAACCTCAGCCACTACCCTGAGCCGACAGGTGACGATGCCATCATCAGAGAGAGTATCAAGAGCTTCCCAAAGGTAGAAGTCACGGCCATCCCCTCCTCCGTAGCGCAGACGGCATACATAGGCGCAGATCTCAAGGCCTTGCACGAGACCCAACCCGAGAGTATGCAAGACCTCCGTGTGGCAGTAGTGCTACCGAATGAAAGGTTGCTCATCCCGATGCTCAACAATATACCTGCCGAGGTACGCCATCTCAACGTAACCATGGGTTATCCCGTACGAGAGACTCCACCGGTGGCACTGCTCGAACAACTCATCCTCATCATCCGCAAACAAAAGAACGGTCCCTCCGCTGAACGACAAATATGGAGAGGTACCGATGTCATACAGTTGCTATCGATGTCTGTGCTCTCTCCCTATCTGACAGAGATCAGAGAGAAGATGAGCGAAAACATCATCCGTCGCAAACACATATCTCTGAACGGAAAGACGATCCTTACCCTTGCAGAGGAAGCGTTTGAGACCCTCTCCATAGATGTCAACGACAAAGCCATGGCACTGCTCCGATTGATATTCGTCGCCTTGCCTAAAGAAGAAGACGGAGGGTTGAGCCTCTTCGACTACTTCATAAGGTTGTTGAGATTTCTCTCGGCAAGTCTTATCTCTACTCCCGAAGACCTCACCGAGTGGAATAAAGACATCCCCTCCGACACCGCAACCTCTGATGACCCCTCAGCGTCATTCTCAGCCGAAAGAGCCATACTCCCACGACTGCTGTATCTCACCCTCGAAGTCCAACACACCTTGACCCACTGGCAGAGAGAAATAGACAGTCTGCCACTGACCATAGACACCGTGGCAGATGCCCTCTTGACCGTCTGGCGCAATGCCCGCATCCCTTACAGTGGCGAGCCACTCAAGGGGCTTCAGATGATGGGGGTGCTTGAGACTCGTGGTTTGGACTTTGACATCGTCTATATCCCCGATGCTTCGGAAGGTCTACTTCCTCAAAAAAGAGCGGTGTCGGGGATCATCCCCTACTCTCTGAGATTGGGCTACGGTCTGCCCACTTACGAGTGGCAAGACCGCACAAGGGCGTACAACTTCTTCCGTCTCATCAGCCGTGCCAAGCGAGTGGTGCTGACCTATGACTCACGCAAAAGCGACCTCTCTCAGGGTGAGCCATCGAGATACATCCGCATGCTGCACTACATCTACGGTGTGGATGTCGAGTACAAGACCGCCGACTATCCGCTCTCTCCGCTCCAGAAGCTCGACAGCAACGATGTCCTTCATCCCGAGCTCATCTCGGCATACCAAAAATCTCTCCAAGACCCCGAGAGTGGGAGAGCCCTTTCACCCTCACGGCTCAAAAGCTTTGTCGTCTGCCCGAGACAGTTCTACTATACCATGATCCAAGAGATCAACGCCCAAGAGTCCTTACGGGAGCGCATCGAGAGCAACGACCTCGGCACGATCATCCACAACAGTCTCGAAGCCTTGTACCAAGGATTTATAGAGCGTTATGATGGCATTATGGACAAGGGACAACTCGATGAATGGCTCCGAAAGGACAACACCGAAGTCTCGAAACTCGTCCTATCGAAATTCCGCCAACACGTCTTCGGCAAAGATGACGGACAGCCCCTCAAAGGCTACAACCTCATCCAGTACGAGTACGCAGTGAGTCAGGTGAAAAGTATCATCCGTAAGGACAAAGACTACCCTCGACAACTCAAATATGTCGGAGGGGAAATGAGGCTCATCGACACCCTCTCCCTCTCCAATGGCTCCACGATCAACGTCAAAGGCTTCATCGACCGCATCGACCTCGAAGGGGACTGCCTCCGCATCACAGACTACAAGACAGGCCGGGATATCTATGAGATCTCATCGAACAATGACCAGCCGAGACTCTTCAACGGAGCGGCGACCCAACTCCTTTTCTACTGCCACGTCATCCAAAAGATGTCGCCCGAGCATCCGTTCAGACAACAGTTGCCCGCCTTCTCTACCCTCCGTCCGATCATCAACAAGCCCCACCACCGCTCCAAGACCGGCGAACTCATCATGAAGGACAGTTCGTCGGGAAGGTCGGTCAGCACCGTCATCGAAGATTATGCTTCGGTGCAGGAGTGGTTCGAGGGCTTCATTGATCCCCTCCTCTGTGCCATTGTAGATCCGACACAGACCTTTGCGCCCCAACCCTCTCCCACAGTGTGTAAGCACTGCCCCGCTTTCGACCTCTGTGAGGCAACGGCACGCAGCACGACGGGCGAGATCGGAGAAGAGGAATAAAAAGCCTTGCCAAAAAATCATTATCTCCACCAAAACAACTTCCTCCATCATGGACATCATCAGCACCACACATACAGATATAGAATACGCAGACTCTCTCGCACTTCAGCAACAAGCCTTCGACCTCGGAGTCGAAGCAAAGAAGGAGGGCAAGAGCGTACAACACCGCCTCTTCTTCAACGAACACCGCCCCGTCATCACCCTTGGTCGTCACGCCAAGGAGAGCAATGTCCTCTTCTCCGAAGCCTTCCTTGCTCAGCAAGGGGTCTCCCTCTTCCACATCTCACGAGGAGGAGATGCCACTTACCATGGTCCGGGGCAGTGGACGATCTACCCTGTCTTCGACCTCGAGGAGCTCGGTATGGGCGTGCGTGAGTTTGTCGAGTCGCTCGAAGAAGTCGCCATCCGCATCCTTGCCATGTACGGTCTCCAAGGCCACCGTCTCCCCGGGGCTTCGGGCGTATGGATGCACGTAGACAGCCCCATGCCTCGCAAAGTCGCAGCCATAGGGATACATTGCAGTCGTTATATCACGATGCACGGCATGGCATTCAACGTCAATACCGATCCTCAAGCTTTCCACTGGATCAACCCTTGCGGGTTCACCGACAAAGGGGTCACCTCTCTCCACCTCGAAGTCGGACACGAGCTCTCGATGGAGACCCTACGTGACCGATTTGAGGAGGTCTTCAGCGAAGTCTTTGGACGAGAAATCATAAAAACCTGAATATCGTATCGTTTATCAACAAATAAAATAACTCCATCCGACTTTTTCTCCCAACGAACACATTCGTGACACAACTTTTTGTTGCCAGACAGAATACTTTCCGGCAGGCAACAGAATGTATTCTATTTCGGGACAGAAAGTTTTCTGTCTGCCGACAAAAATGATATACCTCTAAAATTCTGCAATAAAGGTCATATATCTCCAAAAAAGATTATTTTTGTACAGATATGAATGTAACACCATCACACACGATGCACGACGAAATAAATCCAAGAGATAAGCATATCGGACTCATGTCCAACTACAAGAGAGACCCTCTGACCGAGAAGATCACCGAAGGCAAGCGTATGGCCATCGTAATGACCCACTTCGGGACGACACACAACGACACGAGGGAGAAGACCATCGATGCCATCAACAGATCGGCACAAACCCTCTATGAGGATATCACAGTGAGAGATGCCTACACCTCTCGCATCATCCTCAAGAGACTCAGAGACCGGGGAGAGCCAAAGCTGAACCTCCCCGAGACCCTCGAACACCTCCGATCCGAGGGATACACACATGTGGTCGTGCAGCCGACAGTCCTTATCGATGGGTTGGAGATGGAGTCGATCCGAAAGGATGTGACCACCTGCCGTTCGAGCTTCAAAGAGATACGTGTGGGATCACCACTCTTCTATCACCCCATCGACTATTATAGAGCCATAGAGGCGATTACGAGTGATTACGACAAGGATCGGGCTTACGTGTGGGTGGGTCATGGGACTTATCACCCTTCGACGGCACAATACACGATGATCACTTATGTACTGAGAGAGATGGGGATCGACAATGTCTTCGTAGGCACCATCGAAGGCTTCCCGACACAGGAGCAAGCCATGGCAGAACTCCGACGCTCGGGACACAAAAAGGTGACTTTGGTACCATTTATGTTTGTGGCCGGAGAACACGCAAAGAATGACATTGCAGAGGATTGGAAAGAAGACTTTGAAGCCGAAGGCTATGAGGTCGATGTCCTGCTCCAAGGGCTGGGCGAACATCCCGGCATACAAGCCCTTTACCTTCGCAAACTTGAGGACACGGTCACTTACAGCGAGTGGGACATCATGTCGAAAAAGAAAATATACACCGTCACCGGTGAGAAGATGGACTAAAAACCCTCAAACGATAACATTATGATAGACTTTTCAAATACCAAAAACGCCTTCGAAGGCAAGTCGGATGCAGATCTCCGAGGTGCCGAGCTGCTCTTCCGTGCCATGGCGTCGACCACTCTCGTCAAGACGGGTAAGGTACTCTCGAATATTGCAGCAAGCATACATTTCCCGATAGGTTGGGCTCTTCGCCCCACGATATACAGGCACTTCGTCGGGGGAGAAACGCTCGAAAAGACTCGTCCGACACTCGAAAAACTGGGATCGAGAGGGGTATGTGCCGTCCTTGACTACTCGGCAGAAGGGGGTAGCTCAGAGGCAGACATCAATGCGACTTATGAGGAAACGATACGTTCGCTCAACTTCGCAAAGGGAAACCCACACGTGAGCCACGGTGTCTTCAAACCCAGTGGTGTAGGGCCTACCTCCGTACTCGAAAAGGTTACCAAAGGAGAAACGCTTACAGCCGAAGAGCAGAAACGTTTTGATGCTTTTCGGAAGAGGTTCATGGAGCTTTGTCGTCTTGCTCATGAGCATGGCACACGTATCCTCATAGATGCCGAGCACTATGCTTATCAGGGGATTGTGGACGAATTGTCTGTCGAGGCCATGGCTGAGTTCAACAAAGAGCGTGCCATCGTCTTTGCTACTCTTCAGATGTATCGCCATGACCGCCTTGCCTTGCTTGAGCGTATCGACGAAGAGGCGCGCGACAAGGGGTTCATCCCCGGCATCAAGTTTGTCCGCGGTGCTTACATGGAAGAGGAGCGCATGCTCGCTCAGAAAAACGGGTACCCCGATCCAATCTGCAAAGACAAACAGGCGACTGACGACAACTATGATGCAGGTGTACGCTTCGTCCTCGAACGCATCGATCACTTTGAGATCTTCGTCGGCACTCACAACGACAGAAGCCTCCTCAAGGCGACAGAACTGATGAAGCAGCAAGGCATCGCACCGGATGACAAGCGCATCTTCTTCGCCCAACTGTATGGCATGAGTGACAACCTCAGCTTCAACCTCGCCAAGGCGGGTTACAACGTCACCAAGTATCTCCCCTACGCACCCGTGGACAAGGTACTCCCTTACCTCATCCGTCGTGCCGAAGAAAATACAGCCATCAAGGGGCAGACTACCCGTGAGCTCGGGCTCATACGCACCGAAAGGCAGAGACGTCGCTCCGCAAAAAGCTAAAGAAAAAGCAGTCTGAGACTCGTCAAGACACCTATCCCCAAACCTATTTCGATATGAAACAAAAACTATTACTCTTACTCAGCCTTGTCGTGCTATCGGCACCGACAGCATCGGCGATGCACATCATGGAGGGCTATCTGTCTCCGACATGGGCTATCGTATGGTATGTGCTTAGTTTGCCATTCATCATTCTGAGTTTCAACGCTATCCGAAAGATAGTCAAAGGCAATCCGAGAGGTAAGATCACGCTCGCACTGTCGGGCGCATTCATCTTCATCCTCTCTGCGCTCAAACTCCCCTCCGTCACCGGCAGCAGCAGTCACCTTACCGGGACGACACTCGGTGCACTGACGGTCGGACCACGTACCATCCCATTGTTGGGGCTCATCGTACTACTGTTCCAGTCGTTGCTATTGGCACACGGAGGTCTTACCACACTTGGCGCCAATGTCTTTTCGATGGCCATCGTCGGCCCCTGGGTAGCTTATTATGTCTTCAAGCTCATCAAAGGCCTCAACGCTCCCAACTCCATTGCGATCTTCTTCGCAGCCTTCTTAGGCTCGATGAGTACTTATGTGACGACGAGTTTCCAGCTTGCATTGGCTTACCCGGACCCAAGCAGCGGCATCTTTGGTTCGGCGATGCAGTTCCTCTCGGTCTTTGCCGTGACACAAGTGCCCCTCTCCATCCTCGAAGGTATCATCACAGCAATCATCATCCGCCTGCTGTCGGATGTCAAAGTCCCCTTAGTATCCACTTCAAAATAAGTCTATCATGAACAAGACGACCAATAAGATCATCCTCGTGATCATCCTCCTGCTCTGTCTCGCTGCACCCATCGCCAGTGCATGGATAGACTTCGGCGGAGGCACGGACGATGCAGCCTGCGACGTGATCCACAACATCACGGGTCACGAAGGACAAGTCCTTGAGATGAATGCCATAGGTTACGAGCCCACCGATGCGACCGAACCATGGTTGTTCGTACTCCAAGTCCTCATCGGCATCTGTATATTCGTGGCAGGATATGCCCTTCTGAAGAAACACGCTAATGACAAGTCAGCAAACTGACCATCCTGACTCAAACAAGACACAGACAACCTCCGGTCCACTCTATAAGGAGATGGACTCGGGGTTGTTCCGTCTATTTTATCCCCTTATTTTCCTTATCACTGCTCTATTCGTCAAGAGCATCATCGGGCAGGTAGTCCTGCTCATCCCCCTTGTGGCACTCCACGCTTGGCTCACGCCTCGAAGTGGTCGTGCCAAGCTGATCCGACGTGTAGTACTTACCCTCCTCTTCATCCTATTAGGCACTCTGCCTATCCTGCTGACAAGCATAGAGGGAGGGGGGCAAGCCATCCTTACCCTCCGGAGATGGGGTGTCACTCATGAGACTCTCAGACTCTTCGGACTCATCTCTTTGAGGTGCCTCAATGGCTTCCTCGCCATCCTCCTCATCACCTCCACCACACCGATATACAGCGTCATGCACCGTCTTCGCGCACTGGGAGTTCCTGCACTTTTTGTCGAACTCTCCGAACTCATCTACCGCTACATCAACGTGATGACGGAGACGGCTTCGCACATCCTCACGGCCCAACGTTGTCGCCTCGGTTATACCACGTGGCGAAGCAGAGCGGAACACTCGGGCATGCTCTTTGCGCAGACATTCATCCTCGCACACAACGATGCCGAGAAGGTCTACCAAGGTCTGCTATCGAGAGGTTACAGCGAAGAGGACATCTACTCCACTCCGAGAGGTCAATCAGAGCCGACGACATTGAATGACAGCCTGTTGTCGGTAGCCAACGCCTCTTTCGGTTACGAAAAGGACTGCCCCATACTCCACGACATCACACTTGAGATAAAGAAAGGTGAGCGCATCGTCCTCTTGGGCGAAAATGGTGCAGGTAAGTCTACCCTATTCGCACTCCTCTCAGGCATCCATAAAGTCCAAAATGGCGCTCTGTCTCTCAGGGGAGAAGTACTCACGGATGTCAATGATCTTCGTCATACCGTCGGCTTTGTCTTCCAAAATCCTTCGCACCAACTCTTCACCCCCTCCGTGGCAGACGAGATAGCTTTCGGACTCAAAAACCTTGGCCTCAAAGGCGAAGCCCTCGAAAGTGAGGTCGATCGCATCATACGAGACTTCGAACTCCATCCCCTGATGAAGACCCCACCCCACCTCCTCAGTGAGGGCCAAAAGAAGTGGGTTGCGATCGCTTCTATCGTTGCGATGAGTCCGGAGATCATCATTTTGGACGAACCCACGGCAGGTCTGGACAAGTATTTTACCGAAAGGATCAGAGGACTCCTCACCCGACTACACACAGAGGGGAAGACCATCATCCTCTCCACCCACGATATGGACTTTGCTCATCGGTGGGCTCAGAGGGGCATCATCCTGCACCAAGGGAGGATCATCGCTGACGGGGACATCGACATGATTTTTACGGACACCATTGCCCTCCGAGAAGCCAATCTCCAGCCCCCACGTTACTCGAAACTGAGAGTTGGTGCTGCATCAAAAGAAGTTGAGAGCTGTCCCATTTTCTTACCATCTCAAGTACACCATGCCCTCATCGTCGGTGGAGGACAAGGGGCTTACCGCAAGGCGCTCACGCTGAGTCACCACGGCATTCCTTTTGACGTCATCAGCCCCGAAGTATGTCCCGAGATGCAGGCATTGATAGCAGCCCAAGGGGCACACCACATCGCACGTACATTCATCCAAGGGGACACGTGGAGATACACCCTTGTCATTGCCGGGACAGGCCATACCACTGTCGATAACATGGTCTCTGAAGAATGCCACCAACGAAGCATCCTTGTCAACAACCTCTCATCTGCCACCGAGAGCACCTTCGTCCTTGGTGCATCATCGTCCAAAGGAGACACGACCTTTGCCATACAGACCAAGCACCGCCTACCCGAAGTGGGGCAAGTACTCAGAGATCGTTATGAGACCTATCTCGACACTCACCTTGACACCGAGAGACTGCATTCACTGAGCCGACTTCGTCAGGATATGATATCTGCCCGAAGAAAGGGAGACAACGACCGATACAACGAACTCAAAGCCCTCTACGATAACGAAAAGAACGAACTCATCAACCGACTATGACATCATCAGACATCACCCCCACAGATCATATTCCCGAAGGCACCATTGTTTCGCTCGTGGGCGCAGGCCCCGGAGACCCCAATCTCCTCACCTTGCGTGCCGTCCGATGTCTGCGCAGTGCTGATGTCATCTTTTACGATGCTCTGGTCAATCCTGTCATCCTCAGCCATTGTCGCCAAGGGATCGAACGCATCCCCGTGGGCAAACGTTGTGGACGACACTCTCACCCTCAGGAGGACATCAATACGCTCCTCGTCGAACGCGCCCTCAAAGGCGGTCGCATCGTCAGGCTCAAGGGTGGTGATCCTTTCGTCTTCGGACGTGGGGGAGAAGAGCTCCAAGCCCTCATCGCACGAGGCATCCCCTTTGAGGTCGTACCCGGCATCACGGCAGCCAACTCCGTCACCACCTATACCGGCATCCCCGTCACCCACCGGGGTATGAGCCGTAGTGTGACCCTGATCACCGCTTCAACCAAGGAGCATCAGCACGAAGCTTCGTCATGGAAGAGTCTTGTGGAGCTCCAAGGAACCATCGTCTTCTATATGGGAGCGACCGTCATCCCGACGATCTGCCAAAGGCTCATCGAAGCAGGATTATCCCCCGACACACCCGCTTGCGTCACGACGAATGGCACGCTGCCCTCTCAGCACAGTCTCATCGGCCAAGTAGGAGACTTCACACCCGACTTCACCGACTACTCGAAACTCTCTCCGGGGCTCTTCGTGGTGGGCGAAGTGGTCAGTTTTGCCGAAGAGTTTTCATTCTTCGCTCCCACTCCTCTCTCACAGGTGAAAGTCTTGGCTGTGAGCGTGGATACCGAACGCTCTGTGATCGAAGACCTCCTCGGAGACAAGGTCGCCTACATCCATTCTCTACCAACCTCCAAGCATGAGATGGATGAGTATTCCGAAGAGATCGAACAGAAATTAGCACAGATACGACCCGGAGCATGGGTCGCCTTCTCCACCACCGCAGCCGTGGACTATATGATGGAGATGCTCATCCGCAGTGGCAGAGACATCCGTACCTTGGCACAGTGTAAGATAGCGGCCATCGGTAAGACGACAACCCTCCGCCTCCGTAGCTATGGACTTGTTCCCGACTTCGTCCCCACACGCAGAGACAGACAAGGACTCATCGACGAACTCATCACTCACATCGGTGATAGACCGACAACGATCGTCTCACCCCACGGTGCTTATGACAACGAGACAAAGCCCCTCATCTTCCCACCACTCGCTCACCTCTCCGTCATCGACATACCTCTGTATCACAGCGTCAAGGTGAGTTATGTTAAGGACGATGTGACTTTCTTTAAGGAAATAGGCTTCACCCACATCATCTTCAGTAGCAGTAAGGCTGTGGACAACTTCGCTGAACTCATGGAGAAATACGACCTACACAGCCTCCCTCGCCAAGCCAAAGTCATCACCTATGGTCCTGCCACCACTGCACGATTATCCACCTACGGCATCCAAGCCTACTGCACCCTCCCCAAGGCCACACCCCAAGATGTCGCCCAAGCCATCATCGACTCTCTGTGATACAAGTTGATAATTCTATTCATCTCCATTATCCCTAAAACTTAAAAAGTGCGGTCATGCTAAATAAGTACAAAATCAAACAGACAATTATCTAAAAAACTGCTAACTTTCGATATTAACATAATATAAAAATGTCATGACAGAAAACGAAAGAAAAAACATTATAGCTAATGCTAAAGATTTTTTCAGGAAAGAACTCTTTGAAACTCACATAGACAACAGCTACAACAAAGCTTCTTTGTTAAAAAGCTATAATGTAAATCCTTTTCTAATTAAATATTTGGCATGCTTTCTTGAAGGCAATGATAGTCCTCAAAGCATTGCGAAAGCCTTAATATACCCAAGAGTACTAGGCACCTCTATCAACACCTCATTTGGAAATAAAACCCAAAAGATGATAAACACATTATTCTCAGGATTTGGATCAACTACCCAAGGCATTGACATTGAATTCATTGATGCAATAGATGGCAGAAAAAAGTACTGTCAAGTAAAAGCTGGTCCCAACACAATCAACAAAGATGATGTTAAAACTATATCGGATCACTTTCAGAGTGTAAAAAATCTCGCAAGAACAAATAATCTTGATGTTGGCATTAACGACTTAGTAGTGGGAGTTTTATATGGTAAAATAGAAGATTTGAGTGCCAATTACAAAAAGCTCAATGAAAACTTCAATGTATACATAGGAAAAGACTTTTGGTTACACTTGACGGGCGATGAGGACTTTTATTCCCAATTAACTGATGCTATAGGAGAAATAGCACTCGAATACAATTGTTCAAAACAATTAGATGGCATTATCAATGCCCTAGCAGATGAAATATCTTCCAAAGGGTTATAAAAGTATATAATAATATTATTTCTGAGCATAATAGTCATTCAGAAATCTTACAATGGAATACCCAATCTCCTTAGCAAGGTTGACCGGCACAGCATTACCAATCTGTTTGTATTGTTGTGCTATAGACCCTTCAAACTGCCAATCATCTGGAAATGTTTGGATACGAGCATATTCACGAATAGTAAAGGGGCGAGTTTCTTCAGGATGACATCTTTCTGTTTGTTTTTGAGCAGGACTACATGTAAGTGTCAAACAAGGCTCATCCCAGCCTATTCTTCTTGCCATACCAGTTTTTCCACCTCCTAAATAGTAACTTCCCCCCATATATAACTTCTGAATTTCTATAGGTAGGTCTCTCCAATATCCCTTGGGAGGGACTAGTTTTAGCACTTCCTCCTTTTGAGGGGGATATTTTGCACCAGGGGAACTTGGAACATCACTATCGTATAGCTCTCCAGCCTTAAGAGCATCAGCTAAGTTGTATACACGATGATCGGGAAGTGGCATCTGAAACTGAGTTTTAATATCCTTCCTTATACCAACAATGATAACTCGTTCCCTTTTTTGAGGAACTCTATAGTTCGTTGCCTTAAGAATTCGAGGAGGAAGTACATTATATCCTATTTCGTTCATAACAGAAATCATACCTTCTATTGTTCGACCGCCATCATGAGACAAAAGACCTTTTACATTTTCTCCAATACAAATCAATGGATTAACTTCTTTCACAACCCTTGCAAACTCATAAAATAGGGTTCCACGAGCATCTGTAAATCCAAGTCTTTTTCCTGCATAACTAAAGGCTTGACATGGAAATCCCCCTGTAACAACATCGACCTTATCTCTATACTGAGTGAAGTCAAAATTCTTGATATCTCCTTCTAGAACGTTCCAAAAACGTCTGTTACGTCTCAATGTCTGACAAGCCCATCTATCCATCTCATTAAGAGCTATACAATTAAGCCCTGCAGACTCCAACCCGATGGCCAACCCTCCCCCTCCAGCAAACAGCTCAATTGTTGTATAATTTCTATCTGGTTCTACAATATTTGAACATGCTTTATCCTCAATTAAGTGAGAGAATAGTCCTTCTATCTCCTTTCTTGGATAAACTCTATATCCACTAATTGGTTCCCTCATAGCAGTAAGTTTACCTTCAGCATCCCATCTTCTAAGAGTTTGTTTACTCTTATTCAACAGTTTTGAGACCTCTTCTATCTTTAGAAAATCATCCATAACCACATTATACAACATTATACATGGTTACAAATTTACAACAACTAAATTAATCTGCAAGTATTAAGATCACAGATAAATTAAACCTTACTTTATGGATACTTATTCTTAGACTTCTATTTAGAATTATCTCAAAATACAATAAAAAGATTAGCGACACAGACTTTTAGATTGTAATCCTCGGAGACAATCGTTATTTTCGCATCTGAACAATTCATTTCCGCCAACAAATAGACAAACAGTGCACCGACATGGATACCCTTACTTCACTCTATACCCTGCTGTATCGCAAGCGTCCGAGTCAGATCGCCGGCTATGCAACCCATGCGATGGAGATACAGGCTCGTCAGCTCCGAGAGATCACACGTATGCTGGCACGCACCGAGTATGGTCGCAAGCATGGCATCACGGATCGTATCGGCTACTCGACCTATGCCGAACGCCTTCCCATTGTGATGTACGAGGATCTCGCGCCTTATGTCGAGCGTATGCTGGCCGGCGAACAAAGAGTGCTCTGTGGAGAGCGTACGGAGTGGTTTGCCAAGAGCAGTGGTACGACAAACGCGAAGAGCAAGTATATCCCGGTACCTCCGACACATCTTTCACGTTGTCACTTCCGGGGAGGCAAGGATGTCCTCTCCCTTTTCGTCCGTAACAATCCCGAGACGAAAGTCCTTTCGCACAAGAGTTTTGCACTTTCCGGGAGCTTGTCGAAGGGGAGCTACGGAAGATTCATCAAAGCAGGCGACCTCTCTGCAGTGCTCGTGAGCAAGTTTCCCGTCTGGGCACGCAGTCTGAGAGTACCGAGTATAGAAGTCGCTCTGCTCGAAGAATGGGAGGAGAAGCTCGACCGCACTTCCGATGCCCTCGTGCGTGCCGACATCGCGACCCTCTCGGGCGTCCCTTCGTGGATGCTCGTCATCGTCAAAGAGGCGATGCGTAAGGCCGGTGCAAAGACCGCAAAGGAGCTTTGGCCTGACCTCGAAGTCTTCTTCCACGGTGGGATAGCCTTCGACCCTTACCGGGACGAGTACCGACGAGTGCTGGGTGAGGGGGTAAAGTACATGGAGACGTACAACGCTTCGGAGGGGTTCTTCGGTATTCAGGACGATCCTTCGGACAGCTCGATGCTACTCATGCTCGACTATGGGGTGTACTATGAGTTCATCCCGATGGATGTCTTTGACGAAAGCGATCTCACAAATGCCATCCCACTCCACAAAGTCTCCCAAGGGATCAACTATGCCATGGTCATCTCCACCCTCGGTGGGCTTTACCGCTACATCATAGGCGACACTGTGAGGTTCACATCGACAGCACCGTACAAATTCGTCATCACGGGGCGCACGAAGAGCTTCATCAATGCCTTTGGCGAAGAACTCATGGTGGCGAATGCCGATAAGGCTCTCGATCATGCCGCCAAGGAGAGTGGAGCAAGACTCAGAGAGTATTCGGCAGGACCGGTATTTCTGACCGAAGAGGGCAAAGGCTATCACCACTGGGTGGTGGAGTTTGAGGAAGAGCCGAAAGACATCGCACGCTTTGCATCACTCTTGGATGAAGGACTCAAAGCCCTCAACTCAGACTACGAGGCGAAGCGTTACAAAGACATCTCACTCCGGCCACCCCTTGTCACTGTGGTCCGGGAGGGGACATTCTTCGGATGGATGAAGGAGCATGGCAAACTGGGAGGACAGCACAAGGTGCCCCGACTCTCCAAGGACGACAGCATCATCCGTCGCCTCATTGAACTCTCTGACGGACAGAAATAAAAAACATCCCGATCCAATTCGACTATGGATCGGGATGTTTTTATTTGCTTCCTCCTCAAGGGATATCTCTCATCGGTCATCGTCCCTCTGATAAGCGAGTCTTGGCGAACCGTCTGCAACATAAATGATCCCACAGTACTCAAAGCCGAGAGAGGTGACGATGTGTTGCATCACATGGTTGTCCCTATGCGTGTCGACCCTTATGTTCGGATACTGTGCAAGTGCCCACTCAAAGACCTGACGACCAAGCCCCTTCACCTCCCCGTCCGAAGCCAGGCGATGGATGACCCCATAAGGACGATCATGAAGCCACGCCCCATCTTCTATATATGTGTAGGTAGGCTCTTCGATGATGCCGAACCAAAAAGTGCCACACACTCGCCCATCAGGCGTGAGACACACGTGGCAATACCCTTCTCGGATGTCTTCTTCGATAAGCCCGATGGAGGGGTAATCACTGTTCCACTGATGAGGGTTGCCTGCACGGCGCATGAGCACCTTAGCCTTGTCGTATATGGGCATGATGGAAGGGAGATCCTTGAGTGTCGCTTTTCGGATCGTGAGTTGTGCCGGTTGGGTTGGGGTCGTAGTGGTCATAAGTTTGGTTGTTTGTTCACAAATATAAAGGTTTGGGAAGAAATATGTGTGGTGGGGCATGAGAGTATCACAAGTAATTGCTATATTTGAGATAAAGCGATCTATGTCTAATCTTTTGAACGACAAAGATATGAGAAAATATATCCCTTACCTGCCCTATGTCTGCGCATTGGCGATACTCCTCGTCGCCATGTCGGGGAAGGATGAGATCGCCTCTCCGAGCTACGCAGCCAAGATGGGTATAGCATTCGTCCTCATCGTCCTCTCCGTCATCATCCTGATACTCGCACGGATCGAACGAAGGAAGTAAACACGCACATACCGTCTTATCCTTTAATCTCAACTAATACACATCTTTTTATTATGGGCAAAAAGAAAGTTTCTGTACGCGAAAGGATTTGGAGTGCGGCCATCGCTACGATTGGCTTCCTCTGTGTACTTCTTGTGGTGGGGCTCATCATCGGGCACAACTTGTTCGTGGAGCACACCCTTACGGTCGTCATTGCGACGGTGGTTCTCTTTGTGATCGACTTGATCTTCCCAAGAAGGAAGCTGTACTAAAGAGTCAGAGCACCTGCCCCCTCTCTGTCCACTGCCACGAGACAAGGTCAAAGGACACGACAAAACAAGTCGTATGACTTGACAACGCAGATCGTATGATTTGATGAAACAAGTCTTACGATCTTTTTTTGTATCCTTCGCCGACCACCTATTGCCCAAATTGAAGGGAATGTGTAATTTCGTTTGCCTAAAATCAAACCGATTGCCAAGATCCGAAAAAAGAGGGCTTTGCAGTCGTTATGGCCTCCAAGTCGCACAAGTAACAACATTCACAACTATGAAAAAGTACGTATTCATTTTTATTTTGGCACTGACGACCTTCAACACGGCATGGGGACAGTGGCGCAAAGGGATTCACGTGGGGATAGGGCATTCGGATGCGCTCTCCAAAGCCGAGCACAGCGGGATGGTCTCTTACACCGCAGGGGTGTTCGGAGAGTATAGGTTTGGTAGCGGGTTTGTGCTACACGGAGAGCTCAACTATGTCAACAAAGGGGCGACCCTCGACAAACCCGAGATGCAACAGTGGAATGGGATCATCAACCGATATGAGTTCCACTTGGACTATGTCGAAGTACCACTATCCATGGGCTATGCGCTACGACTGGGGGATGAGTTCGCCATCACCCCTCGTGCAGGGATGTATGTGGCGTACGGTGTGGGCGGTTATGGGCTCTTGACGACCGACAATCTGAAAGCAGATCAGGATCCGGGCACCATGAGGGTCGAGCCTTTCAAGGTGACTCAGGGCAAGATGCCTGCCCAGAACGCTCAATACTTCTTCGATGCCTTCCAGCGTCAGAACGTCGGTATCGTGCTGAGTGTCGACACCGACATCTCGAAGCGATTCAGACTGTCCCTCAATTCACAGTTCGGACTCTTATACCCCTTGGCACAGTACTCGACAGGCTCTGTGCATCTAAGGAACATCACACTTAGCATCGGCTATGCCTTCTGATCCGAAAGGATAAGGATAAATCCACATAGTCTCTGACTCGTCTCGAAACAGCCATGGCATACTGTTGCCATGGCTGTTTTTGCTTGTCTGATTGAGGTTATTTATCTCGTAGCCAAAGAGGCAGACTCCGTGGGAGCGTCTTGCTTATCAGCCCATCTCCCTTCCCCAAAGCAGACACCGACAAGCAAATGACAAAAAGCAGGAAGGACACTCCTGAGTATCGATCTACTCGGAGTGTCCTTCCTCTCTTCACAGAATATACTAAAAAAACACTCAACTCTTGAGGCTTATTGAATACAAGACATGCACCCAAGAGCTTAAAAAGGATGTCAGAAGCGCGAGAACGGACGTGTATATCCTCTCTATCTCAACGCTCGTCGGTAGAAGAGGTCTCCTCACCTACGATGTTGACGTACTGAGATACATCGACGTGAATGTCTCGTTCTTTCATCCATGTCTCTTCACAGAGACGTATACCATTGACTCCTTGTACTATGGTTATGTTGTCATAGTCGATTAGATTTGTGATGCTCATAGCTTTGTCTTTTATTATAACGTAAAACTTATTTCGTCTTCCGGCACTCAAAGATCGCTATCGATCGGTGGTGCGTCAGTGAGATCACAGTCCCGAAGATCGCTTCCAATTCGTCTCGAAGGCTTTCGAGAGTGTAATGAGAAGGTGCAAACAAACCGGTCTTGTCCAGCACCAGACGCACAAGCAGATCCGCCATCGGGCGTTGTCCCGTCACATAGGTGCATCCGTAGAGCCGCCCACCTGATTTGAGCACCCTTGCCATCTCACTAAGAGCTCGTTGCTTGTCGGGGAAAGCATGGATGCCGTTCATCGTCAAGACACCGTCGAAGGTCCCATCGGCATAGGCCAAAGATGTGGCATCTCCCTGCGAAAGTGTGAGTAGCTCCAGTCCGTGAGCCTCCTTGCGACTTCGGGCGATCTCCAGCATGGGTTCGGCATAGTCCACACCTGTGATCCGAGTATGCGACATACGTTTGTATTTCTCGCACGTAAAGACCGCTGTCCCTACGGGGATGTCCAGCAAATGCCCCGAAAAGTCATCCGGGATCTTGGCCAGTACCTCTTCTGCGATGGCATTGTCATCCACGCCCCAAAAGGAGTGCATGTACAACCTCGACCACCACCGACGTCCCGTGATGACATCATCATACCTGTCTACATTTTTATGGTATGGAGAGGGGTGTTGTTTTGCCTTCTTCATGACACCACAAAGCTACACAGCATATACTTCTGATGAAATACCTATTGTTTGTTAATTTCCTATCAAATAAGGGCATAAAATAAAAGAATCGGGTATCTCACCCTTGAAAAGTGAAATACCCGATGCCCTTTTGAGGGATAGAGTATCATCATTCGACAACCACAATCTCGACCCTCGTATAACCCAAAACGATACCCCTGCCTCCACGGACATTCGTAATGTCGAGTATGGGTTCTGAAAGAGGAGATACAGTGCCTTCTGTCATATCCGTCTCATCGTCTTCTCCCGAGCCGATGTCTCCCAAGCCGTACCTCATCTTTGCCCACTCATCGTAAAATGTATCCATGACATTCATGACGAGCTTATTTTTGATATCCTCCTTGCTATCGCTATGATGGTAATGTATATTTCCGGTAAGAGCGATGATATAACTATCCTCACTCATCTGAGCGGTGGAGAAATACGGATGTCTGTATCCGTCTTGGTAGGTGAAGATATACCTATTGAAGAACCTGCTCAGACTCACCGCATCTCTGGAAAAGATCAAGTCATCCGCCACACGTAGTTGACGTCTTTGGTATTGCTCAGAATCTCTCTGTCTGTCCGAAATGCCATAAAAACCTACCGCTACGGAGACATTAGGATTTTCGGGGGCCTTTTCCACCTTCACACGCATCTTCAACACGGTGTGTTGTCGGTGATTTCTCTTTTGAGGATAAAAGATGTTCATAGGAGCTTCCGTTTTCTCCAGCTTCTCTATCGTGAACTTTGGAGCGATAGGCAGACGGACTTCGGTGGTCACAGGATTCAACCCTCGAGAAGACACCTCAAACCTGACATGATCACCTGCCTGAGGCTTGACCTTTGCGACATAGAGGCATTCTATGTCGTTTCGGTTGTATCCCCCATTTTCATTGGGGTTGGTGTTTCTCTCTCTGAGCACCGTCTGCTGATCGACCAGTTTTTCATTGATATAGCACTTTATCACAGCCTCTTGTACGCCGAAGGCCTCATGTTTCTTACCTCGATAATATGGGATATTTACGGGCAAGGTCTTGGAGATATAAAGTCGAGGAAATTCATCTGCAATCACTTCTCCATTGACGACCAACAAGGGTTCGGCGCGAAAAGAGCTGTCTATTTCGAGATATTTATTCATCTCCATACACCCGGAGAGGATGAAAGGCAAAGTCATTGCCAAGTATATAAGTATTCGCTTCATTGTCATGTGGATTGGTTAGAATTTGTACGTGTAAGAGATCGAAGGGATGATGGGGAAAGCCGCCACTGAGTAGATGACGTTTCGAATCTGCTGATCCTTCGATGTATGCTCTTCGAGATTGACCAAGAAGGAATTGTGTTTCATATAAGCATTGTAGACACTTATGTTCCATATACCCATACGACCATTCTTCTTGGGTCTGTAGATGTTCAGTCCGAGATCAAGACGATGATAGTCAGGCATTCTGTAATTGTTGCGCTGGTTGATAAACGGAGTGACTTTATGATTGATGTCGATGTACTGCTCTTGCTGGATCGTCATCCTATTGCCCGAAGCGAAAGTCCAAGCTGCCGACAGTTCGATATTTTTACCAAGGCGGTACATGCCGACGATATTGAGCTTGTGGCGGTTGTCATACTTGTCCGGAAATCTCAGACCTCTATTGACCTCTCCTCCCTTGAAGATACGGTCAGCCCAAGAGAGGGTATAAGCCACCCAACCTGTAAACGTCCCACGAGTCTTCTTCAACAGCCACTCGAATCCATAAGCCCTGCCACTGCCTATCGCCACACGCTCCTGCCAGTCCACATCGGTGACGAAGACCGAAGCACCATCCTTGTAAGCAATGAGATGATTGAGACTCTTGTAGTAAGCCTCCATCGATGCCTCATAGGTACCGTTGTCCCAATATATACCTGCCGAAGTCTGTCGCGAGTGCAATGGTCGGATCTTCTTTGTCACCGGCACCCACATATCGGTAGGGAGAGAGATTATGGTCGTCTGCAAGAGGTGGACATACTGACTCATCTCTGCGTATGAGGCCTTGACGCTCAAGTTGGGGAGGAAGGCATACCTTGCCGACAGTCTTGGTTGTACGCTGTAATACTGTTTGCCCTCCACACCGATGATCGAAGCATGCACACCTATGTTGGTAGAAAAGCGGTCGTTCCAACTGATCTCGTCCTCTGCATACAGAGACAATTCATTGGCAGAGATAGGATCTTTAGGATTGGATTTGATGGCATTTTTCATATCCTCGTCGATCTCCTGTCCGGATAGATCTCTCGTCTCTATGTTCGGACGGAAGATGTGTCGGATAAGGTTACCTCCAAATCGGACATAGTGACTGTTTGAAGGTGTCCAGTCAAAGTCCGATCTGATACCGAAGTCACGTATACCGCTCTTGATGTCGTACTCAAAGCCGTAGGTCAGGACTCTTTCTCCATTTTTTGTCCAACTGTACTGACGATCGAGTGCCGAAATGGCAGACCCATACTCACCGAAATACAAGTTGGTATTGGCGAAGAGGTTGTCCGAAAAGACATGAGTCCACCCGAGAGAGGCCAGCTTGCTGCCCCATCTTGCACCGGCTCTGTTTTCGTTGAGCAGGAGTTTCTTGTCTGTCGAAAAGTCTTTGCTCCTGAAGTCGAAGACGTCATTGCCCATATAGAGACTCAGGAACAAGCGGTTACGATCGTCAAACTTGTGGTTCACCTTCACATTCACATCATAGAAGTGGTACCCGGGTTTGTCCTCGGAGAATCTGTCTTCTGTCGCACTCTCTCTGTTACTCTTGTTGATGAAATAAAATGCTGCGCCCATGAGCAAGTCGAGGTAGGTACGGCGGAGAGAGACATTGAAAGAGGTCTTGCCCTTGTTGAGTGGACCTTCGAAGTTGAGACGACTGGAGATAAGTCCGATGGAAGCAGTACCGGAAAACTTCTCCATGTCGCCGTCCTTCATGCGGACATCGAGCACCGAGCTCAGACGACCACCGAAACGTGCAGGGAAGCTTCCCTTGTAGAGGTTCGAGGTCTTGATCGCATCAGGATTGAAGGTCGAAAAGAGCCCGAAGAGGTGATTGATGTTGTACATCGGGTTACCATCGACGAGGTAGAGATTTTCGTCCTGATTGCCACCTCTGACGATAAGCCCCGAAAATCCCTCTTGGCCTCTCGCCACCCCGGGCATGAGCTGGGCATACTTGATGAGGTCAGTCTCTCCGAAGAGTGTGGGTGTACGACTGAGATCCTCCATGCTCATCTTGAGACGTCCTGTCTCCATCCCCTTGACCTCAGACTGGCGGTTGCCGACGATGGTCACCTCTCTGAGTGCCGTGGAGGCTTCTCGGAGCTTGATGTTGAGGCGGGTATTCTTGGTCACGACAAGGGTCGTATCCATCACGAGGTAGCCCACATAGTTGACACGGAGATGTACCTCCCCAGTGGGCACCTTGAGGGAATAAAATCCGAAGTTATTCGAGGCTGTCCCCTGCTTCCCGTCTTTTATGTAGACATTCGCGCCAATGAGGGTCTCGCCACTCGTGGCATCAGAGACATATCCGCTGATCGTAGCGGTCTGAGAGAAGGCCACCGCAGGTAGCCACGTGCACAAAAGTGCCCAAATGAGATGATGTGGTTTCATCTGAACATTAAAATAGTTTATGTAACGTTTTCATAGAAAATTGGCTTAGGTTGTCCAATATTCGTCGCAAAGATATCACAAAATATCGTTCACGTTGCTCTGCCTGTATAAATAGACCGGAGTCTTCTCCAAGAGGGCAAAGCAGAGATTTTAGGCAAAGGAGCCTCGCCTGCAGATTGTGAAAGAACCAATGTTTTCATTTCATTTACACTTGAATAATCCCCAATGAACCAATACCTTGCACAGCAGGTCTTTTGACTGTCCTTTCAGAAAGAGCTGAAAGCCCCCCGGAGCCTCAGGTCAGTGATCGTAAACGAATGGCGGATCTTTGTAGCCTGACAGAATGTTTTCTGTCGTGGGTCAGAAAGCATTCTGTCAGGCATCAGAATACATTCTGTCGTCTGAGCAGAAAAAGTCGATGCCGAACAGACATACCGTAGGTGATGAGCAGGATAAATGGGACTGGAGGAGACTTGGGCAGTCGTCATTTTTTGGCGAACTTCGTAAGGCTTTACAAAGACACAAACAGCGTATGAAAAGGATAGAAGTAGTCGCAGCCGTCATCACAGACGGAGACACTTACCTCGCCACACAACGAAAGGGCGGCGATTGGGATGGGTATTGGGAGTTTCCGGGCGGAAAGATCGAAGCCGGAGAGACTCCCCAAGAAGCTCTCGTGCGAGAAATCCACGAAGAACTGGATGTCCTCATTACAGTCGGGGACAAACTCTGCACCGTAGAGTACGACTACCCGACCTTTCACCTTACGATGCACTGTTACCTCTGCACCCTGTCAGAGGGTGCGCCCAAGCTCTCGGAACACAAAGCCATACGCAAACTAAAGGCTTCGGAACTCTCCTCTCTGACATGGCTTCCTGCCGATGTCGAAGTGGTCGCCCACCTTCAAGTCCACGAAGAAACCTTACAATAGAGGTAAATAAAAAGGCTGTGACACAAGAGTTACTTATGACACAGCCCCCACCTACCATCGGCCATGGTATTTATGTCGTTTCAGACTCGGATTATTTGAAGAGATCGACGATGAACTCTACCCCCAGTACCAGGTACCTGTAGAATGCAGCAGCAATCAAGAAAAGGGTGGCGATGTTGCGGAAGAGTTTGTCGTTCTTTTTCTTCAAAACATAAGAGACTCGCGCAGCCACATAAAATGCCACGGAGACAAAGCCCAATAGAGCTCTGATCGGATTAAAATCTAATTGTTTATGAAACAACGCTATCACCAGGATGAACGAAAAGACGATGAGATCCTGAACATCCCAACAGTTCCTTATCCAAGGTCTCTTGATGGTTTTTGTTTGTCTTGCTTGATCCATAATTTGATTTTTAAGGTTATTACAGCCCAATAATACAAATAAAAAACTTTAATGCAAAAAGTATTTGCCCAAACGCCCCGAAAACGATGAAAATCGGAATAAAAACACCTCAAAACGGCACACAAAAAGTGAGAAAAAATCTCTATCTTTGCTTATTATTGTGCAAGATCGGTGATACCGTCATCCATGTATTGGGATCGCCGATAAGTTTACTTAGCAAACACGTTTTATGAGCGAAGAAATCTTGGAGCAAAAAGCTCACTATGACTCATCCAATATCACGGTCTTAGAGGGACTTGAGGCTGTACGTATGCGCCCTGCGATGTACATCGGCGACATCAGCGAAAAGGGGCTTCACCACCTTGTCTATGAGGTCTTGGACAACTCCATCGACGAAGCGATGGCGGGGTTCGGTAAGAACATTGTCGTCGAGATCAACGAGGACAACTCGATCTCCGTCCATGACGACGGTCGTGGTATCCCTGTCGACATCCACGAGAAGCAGGGTAAGTCGGCTCTGGAGGTCGTCCTCACCGTACTTCACGCAGGGGGTAAGTTCGACAAGGGATCGTACAAGGTCTCCGGAGGTCTCCACGGTGTCGGTGTGTCGTGTGTCAACGCACTGTCCACCCACCTTCGTGCAGAGGTCTATCGTGATGGTAAGATCTATGCCCAAGAGTATTCGAAGGGTATCCCTCAGACAGAAGTCAATATCATCGGTAACACCGACCGTACGGGGACATCGATCACATTCAAGCCCGACGCATCTATCTTCACCGTCACCGAGTATCAGTACAAGATCCTTGCAGACCGAATGCGCGAACTCGCATTCCTCAATGCGGGTGTTCGCCTTACCCTTACCGACTATCGCACGAGAGACGAGGAGGGCAACCCCAAGACTACCGTGTTCTACTCGGAAGAGGGGCTTAGAGAGTTTGTCACCTACCTCGATGCGAGCAAAGAGCCTCTCATCGACGATGTCATCCACATCGTGACCGAGCGTCAGGGGATCCCTGTCGAGGTGGCTATGACCTACAACACGTCGTACAACGAAAACGTATATTCGTACGTCAACAATATCAACACCATCGAAGGTGGTACGCACCTTGCGGGCTTCCGCAGAGCACTCACCCGTACGCTGAAGAAGTATGCAGAGGACTCAAAGATCCTTGAGAAGGAGAAGATAGAGGTCTCCGGCGATGACTTCCGTGAGGGGCTTACCGCTGTGATCTCCATCAAGGTGGCAGAACCACAATTCGAAGGACAGACAAAGACCAAGCTCGGTAACTCAGAAGTCTCCGGAGCGGTGGACACTGCTGTGGGAGAGATCCTCGCAGACTACCTCGAAGAGCATCCCAAGGAAGCACGATTTATCGTCGACAAGGTGGTACTCGCAGCGAAGGCTCGTATTGCCGCTCGCAAAGCTCGCGATATGGTCCAACGCAAAGGCCCCATGTTTGGCGGAGGGCTTCCCGGCAAACTTTCCGACTGCCGTAGCCGTGACCCTGAGAAGTGCGAGATATTCCTCGTCGAGGGAGACTCTGCGGGTGGTACGGCAAAGAAGGGGCGTGACTCCATGTTCCAAGCCATCTTGCCTCTCCGTGGTAAGATCCTCAACGTAGAGAAAGCGATGCACCATAAGGTCCTCGAAAACGAGGAAATCCGTGCGATGTACACAGCCCTCGGCGTGACAATAGGCACAGAAGAGGACCCCAAGGCACTTAACATTGCGAAGTTGAGATACCACAAGGTCATCATCATGACGGATGCCGACGTCGACGGTGCACACATCGCGACGCTGATCCTGACCTTCTTCTTCCGTCATATGCGTGTCCTCATCGAGCAGGGTTATATCTACCTCGCCACTCCTCCTCTCTACCAGTGCCGTAAGGGGGATGTCAAGGAGTACTGCTGGACCGATGCCGACCGTCAGGCATTCATCGAAAAGTACGCAGCCGGCAATGAGGGACAGGTCGTGACTCAGCGTTACAAAGGTCTCGGTGAAATGGACGACGACCAGCTATGGGAGACGACCATGGATCCCGAGCAACGTTACCTCAAACAAGTCACCATCGACAACGCTGCCGAGGCTGACCGTATCTTCTCGATGCTTATGGGCGAAGATGTGGCTCCTCGTAGGGACTTTATCACAGACAACGCCAACTATGCTCGCATCGATGCCTAACGACAGACGATAGAGCGCATACAACTTCAAGGGATGAGGAAGATGATCCGAAAGTGCTTTGTGGAGGCCGACAGACTCCCTTTGCCCCGGATGATCTTCCTCATCTCGTTTTATCACAAAAGCCAAACACTACCGACCCCATGACGATAAGCAACACCACACCACTCTCGGAGATTCGTTTTTCGCTCAAAGAAGTCCGAGACCTTGTCCTTGACCAAGAGATAGACTGGCGTGACACCCCTGTCATCGGCATCTCGTCGAACCACCACGAGGATGAAAATACTCTTACGGACACTTATATAGAGAGTGTACGCCGAGCAGGTGGCATACCGATGATCATCCCCTTCAGCACCGATCCGAAGGTCATTACCGAGTGCGTGTCGAGGTGCGATGCCGTCATCATGTCAGGCGGAGGAGACCTTATGCCTGCATGGTTCGATGCAGCACCATCTCCCCACATGGGTCGGGCGAATACCCACAAGGACTTCTTCGACCTGACGATCATCCATGCGGCACTGCGCTTCTCCATCCCGATGCTGGCGATATGTCGTGGGATGCAACTCGTCAATGTCGTCCTCGGTGGCAAGATCTACCAAGACCTGCCGAGCGAAAAGGGGAATGTCATCGGACACAACCAGCCGGCCACACGCTACGAGCTTTGGCACAGTGTGAGTGTCCATCCCGAAGGACGCCTGAAGGAAGTCCTCGGAGCGGACGAAGTGATGGTCAATTCGTTTCACCACCAAGCCGTCTCCGATCTTCCACCCTGCGCCACCATCACGGCAACCGCTCCCGATGGGGTCATCGAAGGTGTGGACTACTACCCCGAACACAACATCCTCGGTGTCCAATGGCACCCCGAGGCACTTGCTTGTCATGGCTCCGAACCTCATACCAAACTCTTCGACTTCATCGTCGGCGAAGGATGCCTCTACCGCAAGGCTCGCAAGCTCCACGCTTCGATGCTGACGGTCGACACACATTGTGACACACCAATGATCTTTTCGGGCAAAGAGGATTATGACTTCACCCGACGAGCAGATCGGGCACTTGTCGACTTGCCACGTATGAAGGATGGCGGACTTGACACATCGTTCATGGTGGCTTATATCCCTCAGGGTGCTCTCGACGAAGAGGGATACAAAAGGGCTTACGACTACACCGAGCGCACCCTCGATGCCATCGATGAAGTGATGTCAAAGACAAGCGAAGGGGCTGTCGTTGCTGTCGTGTCGGAGGACTTGATCACCAATAAACAGCAGGGACGAAAGAGTATCATGAAGGGGATAGAGAATGGCTACCCCATCGCTCGTGACCTCTCCCGACTCGCACACTATGCCCGAAAAGGCGTGCGCTACATCACCCTCTGTCACAACGGAGACAACGATATCTGCGACTCAGCTTCGAAGAGCCAAAATACGCACGGTGGTCTCAGCGACTTCGGGCGTGAAGTGATCAGAGAGATGAACCGCCTCGGCATCCTCGTGGACCTCTCCCACGCAGGCAGTAGCACCGTGAAGGATGTCCTCTCGATCACCGAAGCCCCCGTCATCGCTTCGCACTCCTCCTGCCGTGCCCTCTGCGATCACCCTCGCAACCTCACGGATGATGAGATCCGTGCCATAGCCGGTACGGGGGGACTCATCCAGATGTGCATGTACAAAGGGTTCGTATCGAAAGACTCCGACCGAGCATCTCTCCTCGACTTTGTGGATCATATCGTCCATGCCCACAACCTCGTGGGGGCAGATCATGTGGGGATAGGGACAGACTTTGATGGCGATGGCGAAGTCATCGGATGTAGAGATGCTTCGCACATCATCCGCCTGACGATAGAGCTTGTTCGGCGAGGCTTCAGTGACAGCGACATCCGCAAGATGTGGGGCGAGAACGTGCTCCGTGTCCTCCGTGCGGTAGAACCACAGTTGGTCTCCAACCTCAAGTAAGGCGACCTCAAAGCCCACACTCCGACAAGCACCGCCGACACTTAGAAAAGAGAACAAAAAAGTCCAGGGACTTGATTTGTCAAAGTATACGACTTATGACATCAAGTCCCTGGACTTTTTTGCTCGCCTCCTATGACCTTTTTCGTGAGACTCTCGTAAAGATGCCACCAAGAGGGGTCAATCTTATGATCCTCAAGCTATTGGAGACATCAAAGCTCCGGCTGTGGATCACCCAGCACCCAACAGGCAATGACCTCGGGGAAATATCGGTGCTCAAGCACGTGTACCTTCTGTGCTATATCTTCCGGTGTATCTTCGGGAGAGACCTTCGTATGTGCTTGAAAAAGAGTCGTCCCCCTGTCGTACTCCTCGTCGATGACATGGATCGTGATACCCGTCTCAGACTCTCCTGCTGCCTTGACCGTCTCATGCACGTGCATACCATACATCCCCTTGCCTCCATATTTGGGTAGAAGGGCGGGATGGATGTTGACGATCCTCTGAGGGAAGGCTTCGAGTAAGAATTTCGGTATCAATGCCAGATAACCGGCCAAGACAATGTGACTGACTCCGTACTCTCTCAATATAGGCAGCAGTGTCTCCTGGGACTTGAGTTGATCCGACGTCAGATACAGTGCCGGGATCCCGAGTCTCTTTGCCCGATCAAGGACATAAGCATCTGCCTTATTCGTGATGACACAAGCCACCCGAATGCCTTTTTCAGGCTGGTTATCATGCAAATACCTGACAATAGCTTCGGCATTCGAACCACTTCCCGAAGCGAAAATAGCCAACTTCATAATCTTTAATAAGAGTTAAAAATGCACACAAATATACACCATGTGCAGAAATATAGTATTTTTGCAGGGTGAGAGTAGTATTATCGTTAAAATAATGACTACTTTTGCCTACAAAAGTAATAGAAAAAGAATAATCTATAAGTAATAACTAACCAAACAAACTACAATTATGAACCGTTCAGAAATTGAAGCTACTGTAAAGAAAATTATCGTGGACAAGCTTGGTCGTGAAGAAAGCGCTATCACTCCTGAAGCAAACTTCACAGCAGACCTTGGCGCAGACTCTTTGGATACTGTAGAGTTGATCATGGAATTTGAAAAGCAGTTCAACTTGAACATCCCTGACACAGAAGCTCAAAACATCCAGACTGTAGGCGACGCTATTAACTACATCGAGGCTAACCTAAAGTAATAGCATAGTCTTTCGGTCGTAAGACAAAGGACGATTTAATGATTGAGAACTCATCCACATAGACATGAGTCTTTGTCAGAAAAGAAACGGCAAACCCAGTCACTGTATAGTTCTTAGATAGTGTGGGTTTGCCGTTTTTGGTTTGTTTCATCTTTTATACAATAACCTTATGGAACTTAAAAGAGTCGTTGTGACCGGCTTGGGGACCATCAGCCCTCTCGGAAACAACGTTGAAGATACATGGAAAGCTCTCCTTGAAGGGAAGAGCGGAGCAGGTCCTGTGACCCTCGTCGATGCATCTACGTTCAAGACACAGTTCGCTTGTGAGGTCAAGGACTTCGATCCCAATGCACACTTCGATCGCAAGCAGGCTCGTACATACGACAGATATAGTATGTTCGGACTTGTGGCTGCCGAAGAGGCTGTCAATGACGCAGGTCTTGACCCTGAGAAGTTGGATTGCAACCGTGTCGGTGTCGTCTTCGGCGCAGGGATCGGTGGTCTCAAGACTTTCGAAGAGGAGACGATGGCATACGATCCTGAGAGAGGACCACGCTTCAGCCCCTTCTTCATCCCAAAGATGATCGCAGACATCGCTGCGGGTCACATCTCCATGAAGTACGGATTCAGAGGCCCTAACTATGCTACGGTATCAGCATGTGCTTCAGGCACAAATGCCATCGCCGATGGCTTCAACCTCATCCGTCTCGGCAAGGCCAACATCATCATCGCCGGTGGTGCAGAAGCTGCAATCACCATCTCCGGATTGGGTGGTTTCAATGCCATGAATGCCCTCTCCACACGCAACGATGACCCACAGGGTGCTTCTCGTCCTTTCAGCGCAAGTCGTGATGGCTTCGTGATGGGCGAAGGTGGTGCGGCTCTCATCCTCGAAGAGTATGAGCACGCCAAGGCTCGTGGCGCAAAGATCTATGCCGAACTCGCAGGTGCAGGTATGTCTGCTGATGCACACCACCTCACTGCATCGCACCCCGAAGGTCTCGGTGCAAAGCTCGTCATGCGCAATGCGCTCGAAGATGCAGAGATGACACCCGAACAGATCGACTACATCAACGTTCATGGTACATCTACCCCCGTGGGTGACATCTCTGAGGTCAAAGCGATCCAAGCGGTCTTCGGTGATCACGCATACAATCTCAACATCAGTAGCACCAAGTCTATGACCGGTCACCTCCTCGGAGCTGCCGGAGCGATAGAAGCACTGATCACAGTCCTTGCCGTGAAGAACGACGTCGTACCTCCTACGATCAATCATGCTGATGATGACCAAGATCCTGAGATCGACTACAAGCTCAACTTCACATTCAACAAGAAGCAAGAGCGTCCTGTGAATGCAGCCATCTCCAATACTTTCGGTTTCGGTGGTCACAATGCCAGCGTCATCTTCAAGAAAGTAAAAGAGTAATAGAAGTAACACCCAAATAAATAATGCACTTCTTGAAATCATCATTAGGACAGATATTAAGGAGCTTATTTGGAGGCAGTAGAAAAGGCGGTGCAGATCATGATCTGCACCGCTTTGTTCAGCAGTTATTGGGCTGCCCCACGCAGAACTTGGATCTTTACCGTCGGGCGTTCACACACCGCTCTTACCCCGGTGCATCTCGCAGGATGAACAACGAACGCCTCGAATTTCTCGGAGACTCTGTCATCTCTTGTGTCGTCGGACACCTCCTCTACGATATGTATGAGAACGACGACGAGGGCGCACTGACCACCCTCAGAGCACAGATCGTCAGCCGATCGAACCTCAACACAATAGCCACGAAGCTCCACCTCGACACCATGCTAAGAGCCTCGGGGAGTCTCAACCTCAAGCACTCTGACACCCTTGGCAACACTCTCGAAGCCCTCGTGGGAGCGATTTTCTTGGACAAGGGGTTCGACTTCGCACAGATGTTCGTCCGGAGTCACATCATCGTGAGCAAAAAGAATATGGAACGTGTGTCGGCAAAGGAGGAAGACTACAAGACGGAGTTCATCATCCTCATGCAGCAGCAGAAGATCGACTTCGAGTTCAACTACATCGATGCCGTCAACGATCCCTCTTTCGGGCTTGTGCACCGCAGCGAGATCCTCATCGGCAGTGATCGTCGAGCTATCGCCATGGGAGCGGGTACGACAAAGAAGATCTCCCACCAAAATGCAGCAAAGGATGCCCTCCGCCTCCTGAAGAAACACCCCGAGATCCTAAAAAAGTACGCCAAGGTCAAGTCGAGAGGCAACTAATCCGCCCCTCCCGAAAAGGCAAGATCTCCACAAAGCATCTGCCAGTCAGCATCACTGCACTGCACAACCGTAACCCACGGTCTGTGGTGCAGTTTATTTTTTTAAGGGAGCATCAAGCTCAATTTTGGCAAATGACAGACGATACAGAGAAGCCTATTTACGCTCTTCTGTGTCAAAAAGAGACATGACGAATCATTTCTTTTTTGTATATTTGAAGCCAGCCTATCGACGTACAATAGCGGTAGGGACACGAGATACGCCAAAGAACTATGAGCCACGAGTGGGACATATCGACTCTGACAAAAGAGGAAAAAGAGCTTGCCAACGAACTGAGAAGTCGTCACAAGCTCCTACCTGTCGTGGCCGACATATTGGTTCAGAGAGGGATAGACTCTCCACAGCACCTGCGCAATTACCTTGAGCCGAAACTGAGCGACCTGCATGATCCGTTCCTCATGAACGATATGCACAAGGCCATCAAACGTATCAACAAAGCGATCGGGAACAAGGAGAAGATCCTCATCTATGGGGACTATGACGTCGATGGCACCACGGCTGTCACCCTCGTCTACAAGTATCTGCGCCAAGTCACTGCCAACATCGACTACTACATCCCTGACCGTTATGCCGAGGGGAGCGGTATCTCCACACAGGGGGTGGACTATGCGCACCGCAACGGCTTTACGCTCATCATTGCTTTGGACTGCGGTATCAAGGCGGTCAACAAGGTCGCCTATGCGGCTTCGTTAGGTATCGACTTCATCATCTGTGACCACCACGTACCGGATGATGTATTACCGACTGCTGTCGCCCTCCTCAACGCGAAGTTGCCCGACTCGACTTATCCATTCGATGAGCTATCGGGCTGTGGGGTGGGATTCAAGCTCATGCAGGCCTTTGCGATCAGCAACGGGTCGGATATGCGTAGCCTCTACGACCTCCTCGACCTTGTGGCGGTGAGCATAGCAGCGGACATCGTCCCTCTCGTGGGCGAAAACCGTATCTTGGCCTACCATGGTCTGCGCAACCTCAACCAAAACCCTGCCATAGGGCTCAAAGGGATCATCGAGGTAAGCGGTCTGAGATCGAAGGAGTTGGACATCTCCGACATCACCTTCAAGATCGGGCCTCGTATCAATGCGTCCGGACGGATGCAGAGCGGGCGCGAGTCGGTAGACTTGCTCTTGGCACGCACACCGAAAGAAGCGAAGGCGATGAGCCACCACATCGATGAGTACAACAACAAACGTCGTGAACTCGACAGGGAGATCACCCACGAAGCAAAGAACATCGTCGAGAGCTTCACAGATATCGAAGACCGAAAGGTCATCATCGTGTATGACCCTGCGTGGTTCAAAGGGGTGATCGGCATTGTGGCTTCACGCTTGTCAGAGAAGTACAACCGCCCCACTATCGTCCTCACGGACACGACCGAAGGCTTGGTCTGTGGTTCGGCGCGTTCGTCCGAGGGCTTTGACATCTATACCTGCATCGAGAGTTGTAAGGACATCCTCGAAAATTTTGGCGGTCACCCTTATGCCGCAGGTATGACGATCAAGAAATCAAACCTCCACAAGTTCATCAAGATGATGAACGAAAAGGCAGACAGTACATTCTCGATGGAGTCTTTCACTCCTCGCCATCGTGTCGATGCCGAGCTCTCACTCAAAGAGATCACACCGATGCTTCGCCGACAGCTCAAGAAGATGGCTCCGTTCGGCCCCGGCAATGAGAAACCGATCTTCTGCACCAGGGGCGTTGTCTGCGTGACCCCACCACGTGTCATGGGGCGCAAGAAGAACCACCTCAAGATGGTCGTCAGCATGCCGGGAGAGATGCCTTTCTTCCAAGCCTTCGCTTACAATCAGTCCGATGCCCTCGCAGCCCTCTCAAAGGGACAAGAGTTCGATATCCTCTACAATATCGAAGAGCACAACAGCATGGGCAAAAAGATGGTACAGCTCATCATCATCGACATCCACGTACCCGAGCAGCAGTAAAGCCTGCGCCCTGACTTGTACCAAGAACTCTCCGCCATGGCTCTGAAGTACAACACATCCCTCACACCGGTAGACATCTTACGTACCTATTGGGGTTACGACACCTTCCGCCCTATGCAGGAGGAAGTCATTGCATCCATTCTTGCAGGTCATGACACACTTGCATTGATGCCCACAGGTGGAGGGAAGTCAATCACTTTTCAGGTGCCTGCACTCTTGTGCGAAGGCCTCTGTATCGTCATCACCCCTCTCATCGCTTTGATGAAAGATCAGGTAGATACCCTCAAGTCTCTCAACCTGAAAGCAGCCTATCTCCATAGCGGACTATCACGGAGACAATCTCTCACAGTACTCGACAACTGCACATACGGCGACTACAAGTTCCTCTATGTATCACCCGAACGGTTGGCCAACGAGACCTTCCTCAAACGCCTCTCGATGCTCGACATATCTTTTGTCGTCGTCGATGAGAGCCACTGTGTCAGTCAGTGGGGTTATGACTTTCGTCCCTCTTACTTGGCTATATCGGACTTCAGGAAATTCATTCCCGATGTACCCGTGCTCGCACTTACAGCGACAGCACCTCCACTCGTCGTCCGAGACATCATGGACAGACTGAGCTTCGGAGAGGATCGGAAGCTATTCAAACGCAGCTTCTACCGCAAAGCCCTCTCCTATGTCGTACGAGAAACGGCGGACAAACCTCGTGAACTCATACACATCATCAACAATGTCGCCGGAAGTGCTCTCGTCTATACCCGCAGTCGCAAGCGCACAGCCGAGTATGCCGCTCTACTGAAAGATGCAGGGATCTCGGCGGACTACTATCACGCAGGACTGAGTTCGGAGGTCAAGGCTCGGAAACAAAACGAGTGGCAGAAGGGAGACATCCGTGTGATGGTCTGTACCAATGCTTTCGGGATGGGGATAGACAAAAACGATGTCCGCCTTGTCGTACATCCGGACATCCCGACCTCGCCCGAAAACTACTATCAGGAAGCAGGACGAGCAGGTCGCGACAATAAACCTTCGTTTGCAGTGCTCCTCTTCAATCCCAATGAGGATGAGCGAAATATGTACAAGCGTCTGGCCAACAGCTACCCCTCCAAGGACACTGTACGGAGGATCTATGAGGCGTTGGGCAACTTCTTCGAGATTGCCGAAGGATCAGGACAGGGACAATTGTATGAGTTCAATCTATTTAAGTTTTGCCACGTATTCAAGTTCCAAGCCTTCCAAGTCCTATCGGCACTTTCACTGCTGACAATCGGAGGATTTATCGACTATATGGAGGACAAGGAGTTTTCGTCGAGGCTGATTTTCCTTGTCTCACGCAATAGTCTTTACAATCTCTTTGAGCATGACCAACCCGTCTACGAAGACATCATCGAAGCGATATTGAGAAGCTACACGGGAGTATTTACAGACTATGCATTCATAGATGAGAGCCTCATATCCCAACGCACCGGGCTCTCTGCCGAAGTCATCTACAAGGCACTCATAGACCTCAGCCGATGGAAGGTCATCGACTATGTCCCGGGCAAGCGTTCGACCTATATCCGGTACACACTCGACCGCCTTCCCAAGTCTCGGATCTACCTCACCGAAGAGATCTACGAACGCCGATACAACAGCGAAAAGGAGCGGCTCGAATGTATGCTGGACTATCTCAAAAGTGATGACAAATGTCGTGTGCTGACATTGATGGAGTACTTCGGAGAGACAGATCCTAAACCCTGCGGACTCTGTGACTACTGTCGTCGGCACACCCCCAAGGCCTTGTCCTACCGCACGATCGATATCATAGAGAGCTACCTGAGTGACCTCCACAAGCAGGGGATAACCACGGTGTCTGTCAAAGAAGTCTCGACCACACTCGATATCCCCACCACACACATAAAGGAAGCGATCGACTTCTTCATCTCCGAGTATGCTCCCATCTCTTGGGTAAAAGAGGGAGAGATTGCGCTCACATAGTACACAAACGGAAAAGCCCGCTGCACCTTTGATGGCAATGTTGCAGCGGGCTTCCTTGTCTCCATGACTAAGTGCTACATCAGACGATAATATACAATCTCGGAGACCGTCGATATTATCACTTCTATCTACACAAAGGTATTCACAGAGCTTCGTATTCTCGTTCAGTCCCTCGGTGCAGCATTCGTCTCAAACTCCGCATTGGCAGGAGGAGAGAGCATGGGGTTGTACATCATGATCGCATGATTTTCGACCAAGAGTTGTTCGTGCTCCCGACCGTCAGGATGTTTGATCACTTGTACGATACGGTTGTGACGCGTGTAACCTCCCCAGTATTGGGTGACGACTCTGTGGTCTCTCTCTTCGATGCGATAGCTCTCTTGCTGAGGGACATCGGCACTGACACGACCGTGAAGATGTGTCTCATCGGTCCACAGCTCGACGAGATAGGTCTTCTCGGTGGGATTATACACACGTAGGTCGATGTAATTATAAGAAAGTGTTGCTCCTGCGCCAAAGGGGACATTGCGGTTGACATCAGGAAAGACATCGAAGCTGTGGCGGTGACGCTCGGTGATGCGTAACGGCGTGTGTGCAAACATCCAAAAGAGGAGATTGCCGAGCTGACAAAGCCCTCCCCCTACCCCTTTCGTCACTTGTCCCTGATGAAGGACGAGACCTTCGAGATAGCCCTTGGAGGCCGTAGGTCTGCCGACCTTATGCCATACCGAAAAGGTCTCACCCGGGCGTATCATGATCCCATTGAGATGCTTGATGGCCAACTTCAGATTTGTACGCTTATTCTCTTGCAGATACATCTCCACATCCTTGAGCGGACGGAGGATCATCGAGGAGTGCTCCTTGATGGGATAAAATGTGGTCGTCACTCTTCGCCTCTTGGCCCACTTGGTCCCACCCAAGATATCCCTCATCTTACGCTTGAGGATATAATACTCACGCCCGAGGCGACGTCGCCATGGGGACCTCATCAGAGGCTTTTCGACAAAATCTATTTTCATTATCTATTCGTTATCCATAGTAACATAGAACAGCCATCAATATCTGACCAAAGCACTTCACTTGCACGCCCCGATATCCTCCTTTGTATTGGCACATATCAGTAAGAGTAGCTTTCACTGGCCATATATGCACGTTGGATCAGTCTGTCTCCTCGTTGGTACATCGTAAAATAGTTGGCTCCCTCAGGCCCTTGGCTTATGAAGAATAAATTCAACGTACCGCCCTTATCTCTAAAAGCAAATATCAGGGAATGCCCTTCATAATGCCCCCCATCTCCGGTACGCCAAGTCGACATCTCATCTTTTACAGCAAAGTCTTCCCCAAAGAGAAGCTTGCCATCATCAGATATGACTGTAAGACCAAGCACAACAGGAGATTTCATATTGATCATGAGAGAATACGAGCGAATCTTACCATCCTCGGAAACCGATCTCACCGAGAAGGTCTCGATGCCTTGCTCGTATCGTTGCTTGATAGCAGTCTTGATCAGCTCCAAATCCCTGAGCTGACCGTCCGTATATTGGGGCGGAGTATCTTCATGTGAGCCACTCTCATACTTTGTTGGGATGAATGTATGAGCAGACACGAACTCTTTCGAACACATCAAAACAGTAGCTCCTGTATCTCCGGGGACGATCTTACCACCTGTGATTTCGTACAGATAGCCCTCCTCATTATCGACACTGTATTCACCATCCTCTGACTCTTTACCCTCTTGCTTACGGATGAACTTTACCTCAAAAACCTTACCTGCAATGATACAATGTGTAAAGTCAGATGGCTTCACTTGTACGTTTTGATCATCCTCCACCCAGATCACCTTTGCCCGATTTTTATCAGTAGAGCCCACTGCAAATTTGAATGGCAGTCTTCTCTTATTCTGCTCGATGAGGTCATTATATTCAGGAATAAGTTTTTCGTAATCGACATCATTCCCCCATGATCGCAGATTGTCCAATATTGTCTTACGAAGTGCGTCAATCTCTTGCTCTGCGAGGGCGAGTGCGACTGTATCTTCCGTAAATGTTTCGACCTGCTTCGACTCCTCAACCAATGTTTCCCCCAAAGGGTGTTCGACAGTGGTTTCAGAGGTAGTTTCAGCACTCTTTTTGGTTCCACCGCAGGAGACGATGAGTAAAACCAATAGGACAAGTAGCCCTGCTCTCAAATAGTCTTTTTTCATAATATCATATTTACTTATTGTGTTTACAGTCCCAACATGGCGGTAGAAGATCCTCCGAATACAGATATAGACAAAGCCAAAGACTCCGACAAGGTTGAAGAAGTCCTTTTTACTACAACGCAGATATATTTCGGTTCTGTGACATCCCTCCTTCGAAAATGCTCCCCACTCTATTGCCTTTCAAACTTTGATGAACGGCAAAAACCACTTCAAATATAATAATTTATCTTAAAAGCAAAATTCGTCCACCCACAAAAATAGAAAAGGAGGCCTTGATCTTTCGGATCTCAGCCTCCTCTTCACTTCTTACCAATTAATAATCCTAACCTAAAAAACCTAAGTGCCCCCATGAGGGGCTCCATTCATGAAAAAGAGAGTGTGTTATCAACATCATGTGGACCAACCACATTTTTGTGATGTTATCAGTGTATTTGTATTACCAATCTGCCTATATAATCCGCCCATTCAAGTATCCTTGCATGGGGGGGGGATTTTTTTTGTTGAAAACCTATTCCATGGCTCAGATTTCAGGTAGGACTACCCTATTACCTCCTAAAAACTCACATTTAGATATTGTTATTCACAATAATAACATTACCTTTACGACATTATCAATTCATTAACCTAAAAAATATTTCTGTGAAAAAGTTTTTTTTTATTGCAGTACCCATTTTGATCAGCCTTTTTTCATGCAAGGAAAGTGTAGAAGTATCATCTGAGCAAAAAGATTTTTACGAGAGGAAATGGGAGATCGAAGTTCCTGCTAACGAATTGGCGCAGTTTACTGTCACGTACGCTTCAGAGTTAAGGTCAGAATCCGAGGAGAAGCCAAACGTTGAAGCATTGGCAGAATTGAATGGTAAACTCTTTTCATACATCGAAAAGCAAAAGAAAGAAAAGAGCATAGGTTGTACAGTATTCTCTATAGTACACAATAAAGAGGAGAAGACTTTTTCTGTAAGCGAATTGATTATGTATGACTTTGAAAAGATTCCAGCAGAATTTGCGATGGCTTTTGCTTTTGCTGATCAGTGGACTCTTGAAACTCTCAGAGCTGAAGTAGAGAAATTGACTATCTCCTGCGAGGGCGGAAATCACGAAGGAGAATCCATGACAGCAGAACGTCCAACCGGATCAGGTTCTGCAATTAAGTTTGCAAAGAAAACAGCTGAATTTATGTCAAATTGTTTAGATGGTGGTGGGTGCGTTAAAGTCTGTAAGGCAGAGTTTACATTGTCCTGACATTTGACTTATTGAGATTATTGGCATTCTGCCAAAATAAACACAGAGGGGATGTGCCGGATGGCACATCCCCTCTGTGTTTTTACACCTCTTTGGAGGATCAGTTGCGGAAGATGATTTCGCCCTCGGCGGTGGCATCTATCCTGATCGTCTGATCTTTAGAGACCTTGTCCGCAAGGATAGCCTGCGACAGTTCGTTGAGGATACGTCTCTGGATCACTCGCTTCACAGGACGGGCACCATACTGTGGGTCGTAACCTTCGTCCGCGATCTTGTTCACCGCTGCATCGGTATAACCAAGTGTGATACCGTTGGCTGCAAGGATCTTGCACACAGAGCCAAGCTGTATGCGCACGATACTGCGGATCTGATCTATTGTAAGCGGTGTGAAGACAATCGTCTCATCGATACGGTTGAGGAACTCTGGGCGTATCGTACGACGGAGGAGCTCCATCACCTCGTTGCGTGTCCGGTCGATGACCTCCTCGGCGTTCTTCTCATCATAATGATCGAGGTTGCGATGGATGATGTCCGAACCCATATTTGAAGTCATGATGATGATCGTGTTTTTGAAGTTCACCGTACGCCCCTTGTTGTCGGTCAGACGACCGTCATCAAGCACCTGAAGAAGGACATTGAACACATCGGGATGCGCCTTCTCGATCTCATCGAAGAGCACCACGGAGTAAGGCTTACGACGGATCGCTTCGGTGAGCTGCCCTCCCTCGTCATAGCCCACATATCCCGGAGGCGCACCAACGAGTCTCGATGCCGAATGCTTCTCCTGATATTCGCTCATGTCGATGCGAGTCATCATGTTTTCGTCATCGAAAAGGAGCTCGGCAAGGGCACGTGCCACCTCGGTCTTACCTACACCTGTCGTACCGAGGAAGAGGAACGAACCGATAGGACGCTTCGGATCCTGAAGTCCTGCACGGCTTCGACGCACGGCATCGGCAATGGCAGTAAGGGCTTCGTCCTGCCCGACGACACGCTGACGAAGGTGCGCTTCGAGGTGAAGGAGCTTTTCACGCTCCGTCGCCAGCATCTTAGACACCGGGATATTCGTCCACTTCGAGACGACCTCCGCAATGTCCTCGGAGTCCACGACCTCCTTGATCATGGCGTCATCGCCTTGTATCTCGTGGAGACGCTGCTGTGCCTCCTCGATCGCCTTCTGAAGCTCCTGCATACGGCCATAACGGATCTCTGCCACCTTGCCGTAGTCCCCGGCACGCTCGGCACGCTCGGCCTCATATTTGAGTTGCTCGATCTCCGCCTTGTTCGCTTGGATCGAGTTGACCTGATCCTTCTCACTCTGCCACTTGCTCATGAGGTCGGACTGCTGATCACGCAGTTCGGCGATCTCGGCATCAAGGCCGACGACCTTCTCGGTGTTGTTTTCACGCTTGATCGCCTCACGCTCGATCTCCAACTGCTTGATCTTGCGCGAAAGTTCGTCCAACTCCTCCGGAAGCGAGTCCACCTGCATGCGCAGACGAGCCGCCGCTTCGTCCATGAGGTCGATCGCCTTGTCGGGCAAAAATCTATCGGTGATATAACGGCTCGAAAGCTTCACCGCAGCGATGATCGCATCATCGAGGATACGTACCTTGTGGTGGGTCTCATAACGCTCCTTGATACCACGGAGGATGGATATACTACTCATCTCGTCCGGCTCATCGACCATGACGATCTGGAAACGACGCTCCAAGGCCTTGTCCTTCTCGAAGTACTTCTGGTACTCGTCAAGGGTCGTCGCACCGATGGCACGGAGTTCGCCACGAGCAAGGGCAGGCTTGAGGATGTTGGCGGCATCCATCGCGCCGTCACTCTTTCCTGCACCCACGAGGGTGTGGATCTCGTCGATGAAGAGGATGACCTCACCCTCGGACTTGGTCACCTCATTGACCACAGACTTGAGACGCTCCTCGAACTCTCCCTTGTACTTCGCACCCGCAATGAGGGCACCCATATCGAGGGAGAAGATCTGCTTCGACTTCAAGTTCTCCGGCACGTCACCTCGCACGATACGGCGTGCAAGGCCTTCGGCGATGGCTGTCTTACCGACCCCCGGCTCACCGATGAGGATGGGGTTGTTCTTCGTACGGCGTGATAGGATCTGCAGGACACGGCGGATCTCGTCGTCACGACCGATGACGGGGTCGAGCTTGCCGTTGCGTGCACGCTCACAGAGGTTGATAGCATACTTGCCAAGGGCGTCATAAGTATCTTCGGCCGAAGGGCTGTCGACCTTGCTCCCCTTGCGCAGCTCCTTGATCGCACTCAAGAGTCCATCGTAAGTCGCACCGAGATCCTTGAGGATGCGTGCGGTCTCATTGTCGCTCTTGAGGAGAGCAAGGAGGAGGTGCTCGATGGAGACATATTTGTCCTGCATCGAGGATGCGATGTCTTCGGCCTGCCGGAAGAGCTTGTCGGTATCGTTCGTGAGATACGGCTCTCCACCGGAGACCTTGGGTAAGGTGGCGATACGCTCCTCTACCCGTCTGACGAGTGTAGCGACATCCACGCCGACCTTCGGAAAAACAAAATTGGCTACATTGCCTCCCTTGTCTATCAGAGCGGCAAGAATGTGAGCAGGATCGATGGCCTGCTGTGAGAGACTGCGTGCCTTATCCACGGCACCTTGCAGTACCTCTTGAGTCTTGATTGTCAGGTTGTTCATATTCATAATAATCTTTCTTTTTTTGAGTCTGAGCTTCTTCAAGAAGCCTATATAATCTATTTCTGTCCTCAGACAGAATGCCTTCTGTCGCACTCCGAGATGTATTACGGCAGGGGTCAAAAAGCATTCTGTCGTCTGCCGTCATCCTTTGCTTATCAACCTACAATATCTAAGCCCAATATAAAAAAAATGTCAGAGCACGACAATAATTCCGTCGTACTCTGACATTTACCGTTTATGTCGTGACAAGACTTAGTAGGCCTTCGCTTTTTGTCTGTATCTCTCTGCTTGTTTGTCAGGCGATAGGCGTTCGTGACCCATGAGAGCACTCTCCCAAGTACCGTAGTTGGGGTTAGGTAGGACGATGAACTTCGTACCGATGCTCTCCTTGATGCCGAAGAGAGCTGCATTGCGTCCATCCTCATCCGCCTTGTCAAAGGCCGATGAGAAGTCTCCGAGATTGTCTCCCAAGTACATGATGACATGGTACTTCGCAAGGACCTTCTGACGACGTTCGTCCTTGTTGGAAGTGTTCGTGCGAAGGAGGAGGTGCGCATCGTCGGCATTGGGGAAGCCGAACTTCTGAAGGTTCGTCAACGTCCCCTTACGATCCTTCTCACTGCGATTCGAGATGTAGAAGATCTCTACCCCCTGAGCCGCAGCCTTCTTGAAGAAGTCGAGCCCTCCGGGGATGGTGTCGGCACTTGCCATGGCACACCAGCGGTGCCACTCTTCGTCCTGATAGAGCTCGTTTTTACGTGCTTGGAAGACAGAGTTGGGCGAATTGTCCAAGAAAGTCTCGTCGATGTCGGTGATGATCGCCAACTTACGTTTCTTATTTTTGGTGTCCTTGACCTCCTTCATAAGGTGTGTCTCTGCGACATTGAAGGCTTGGTAGCACAAAGCTTTGTATTCGGCCGCACGCTGCATCCATACCGAAGTATAGAGCTTCGCAAAGGGCATATTGGAGATCTCCGCGTCGTTTTGGCTCTGACGCTGAAAGAGGGCGCACGAAGTCATGGAAGTCATCCCAAGCAGGAGGACGATGGTCTTTATTGCTTTCATAATAAATCGTTGATGTGATAGATTAGAACGTTATAGTGGCTGTTCCGAGGATACCCGAACCTCTCTGTTCGTAGTGTCTCCATCGGACATTTCTCAGATTGAGCAGATTGGTACCGATGACGGATAACCCCACACGACGAGAGAGTCGATAAGAAAACTCTGCACTAAGTTCATTGACCGTGGTGTGGACATACTTGCCGGGCTCGTCCACATCTTCAAACGCCATCCCGAAAAGTCCGGTGTAAGAGGCCTGAAGACTCATGCGAGAATTGATATCGTACACCGCCGAAGCACGGACTTCGAGCTTGGGCAAGCCGAGGACAGTCAGAGGCTTGTCCTCCTTATCTGTCATGTCCGAAGTGATGTAACGATTGTACTGTGCCGAAGCAGAGAGACGGAGACCGGCCTGAGAGACATACCTCGCAGAGATGTTGCCGTAGGTCTTCTTGACGTTGTCGCGATGACGGAGATCATACACGAAAAGGGGTAAGGTGATCGAGCCATCAAGATCTGTGACGAGCTTGCGTTGCTCCCAATCGACGAAGTCACGATAGTCCACGTATCCACCTTGGAGCGTGACGGACAAGCCGGAGAGATTGCCCAGCTCGACCCCTGCGATGACCCTGTACTTGGATGTCTCGGTGGCATTGGCGATAGAGGGACCGAAGAAGTATTTGTTGTACTTGTACACTTCTCTCAGATCCATGGCAGCAGTGCCTCCGTCGACCTTCGCAAAGAGTGAGAAGATGTCGATAGGACGGAAGCGGAAAGAGGCATCGGGAGAGAAGACGAGTGAAGATGAAGCCCTGTTGGCATACTGAACCCGCCCTCCCACATGCATCTCGAAGTGATCTCCCTTGTAAGAGACAGAGGGGCGAAGTCCGAGGATGAGGAGATTTTTGATCGGATACTTGACAACGAGCTTGGGATAATTGCGGAGGTCAATCTCCGCACCGACATCAAACTTCCAAAGATCTGAGATCTCGTACGCCAGCGTCGAGCGATTGGCAAGTCTCAATTCAGAGGTAAGCATACGCTCTCCTCCCGAATAGAGAGGATCCGGATCATTTTTGACCAAGGTCGGATCATTCTTTCCGACATAAGAGAACGTCCCGAAAGTGCTTGCATACCAATTCGAACCGACAGAGATAGGAGCATAAGTCCTTTCGCCCGAAAGGATCGCACCATAATTATTGATCAAGGGATAAGGTGGCTTGAAGTCATAAGACTCAAGCAACAGAGCTGCCGGCTGACCGTTATGTGACCCATAAAGGGCCTCTATGTCGTAGAAGAAATGTCCCCTGACACGAAGTGTGGAGAGTGCCAACTTACGAGCGTAGCCGAGAGTGAAGTCCGTGTCATGTGTACGGAGGGTCTTGAGTGGAGCCGGAAGGGTGTTCCGCCCGAGGTACTTCCTCGTGAAATGGTTGAGAGACAGATCAAACTGACTGTCCTTGCCATTGGTGAAGTTGCCTCCGACATTGAGTCCGAGCACTCCGGGAAAGCCTCCATACACACGTACAAAGCCCTTCTGATCGAGAGACTCAGGTGCTCTGTCGTTGTATATGGGGTCAAAAACTCTGTGCTCAATCTTTGCACCGATACTGTACGAGTCGTTGACAAAACGTAGAGGTGCGAGGGGCGAACTCTTTTTCGTCGCCAGCGGACTGAAGAACGACTTCTGCACCTGATCCTGAGTCGGGACGAAGTCGCGTTCGAGCGTGAGTTCTCTATTGAGCGAATCCTTCTTTGCCACTTGTGCCACAGCATCGTGAGAGATCAGAGCCGAGGCAACGAGCATTACAGAGAGATATAGGATATTCTTCATATTCTTGGTGCGATTAGTTTTGGATCTTTGAGAGTCGTTCATTGATCATATTGATGATACCATCGGTCTTGTTGTTGTAGTTGCTCTTGACCCCTTCGAGATAAGTCTTGGCACTCACCTTGTCACCTTCCTTGATATAGGTATCGGCAAGCAAGACAAATGCTCTTGCCAACCAATAGGTGTCTGTGGTACCCATGTCGATGACCTTCTGAGCAGCATTACGAGCCTGAGTGTTCTGCCCTCTGTCATAGAGTTCCAAAGCCTTGACGACACCGGCACGAGCGTGCTGACCGTGATCACCGAGCATCAAGATACGATCGGCATAGATCAAGGCCTCCTGCTTGCGGTTTGAGCGCGCAAGGATATGAAGAGCTTCGCCATAGACACGACTCTTGACTTTTTCGTTGATCGAGATGCGGTCTCTTGCGATATCATCAGCCATGGAGAGGATGAAGTCTTCGGAGCTCGAAGCAAGAGCATTATCGACAGCTTTGCTCACGAATACACTACGATCCGTAAGGCTCTTTGTCTTGAGTGCCTGAGCGAGATAAAGTTCGGCAGCCTTGTCGGGACGTCCCCAGTCGACATAAGCGGCGGTAAGCACCTTGTAAGCATCCCTTTCGAGTTCGGCATCACCGACAAGATCGGGCAAAAGTTGCTCAAGTGTCAATGTCGCCTCACGGTAAGCCTTATTTTGGTAATGCACAAGAGCCTTGGTGTACAGTGCCTTCTTGACAAAGACTCCGTCAGGATGAGCAGCGACATACTTATCAAGAGCCTCGATGGATCTCGAGGCCTTACCTTCACCGACGATCTTCTCCGCAGCGAGATAAGCCAACGAATCCATTTCCGAAGCCGACACCGCACTGCCCAGCCCTATCTCACGAGCAAGGGCTGCATACTCATCGACTCTGTTGAGCTCGATACTGATCCCCTTGAGATCCTCCATGGCAGCCTTGGCCTCATCGGTCTTTGGGTACTTGCGTGCTACCATCTCGTAGATGCGAGCGGCTTCATCGAGCTTCTGCATATTGAAGTAAGAGAGTGCCAACTGCACACCGGCCTTAGGTGCGATATCTGTGTTGGGATACTGCTCGAAGACCCTCTGGAAGACCCCTTGAGCCGACCGCTCATCGTTGAGCAACGAAAGAGCACGTCCCTGCTCATAAAGAGCCTCCGGAACATATTTGGATGACGGATACTTGGAGCTCAGGAGAGCGAGATAATCCGCTTTTGTCCTATATTCTTTGAGGTAACCATAGGTCATCCCCCTCTTGAAGTAAGCATAGTCTGCTTCATTTCCACCCTTTTGGATGGCAGTATCGTAGAGTGACAAAGCTCGGGAGTAGTTACGTCCGAAGACCTCAATATCAGCCAATCGGCTGTAAATAACGGTCTGTTCATCAGCCGTAGCATCGGGTCTGACCCTCAAAAACTCACGGAAACTCTCTTCGGCCTCACGCCAGCGAGACAAGTTGTAGTAGGCGTAGCCGAGGTTGTAGTAAGCGTTCGGATTGACAGGCGTATCCTGAGGACGCACTTTGAGATAACTCTGTGTCGAAGCTATGGCATCACCATACCTACCCTCACGATAAGCGACCTCACCCTTCCAGAGATGAGCCTCAGCCACACTCGCAGGGTCGGCGTTGTTCCGAATGATGTTGTCATACTGACGGCTTGCGGAAGAAGTATTCCCCTTATCCAGCTGGGTATTGGCACTACGCAGACGCACCTTTTCGAGAGTCCTGCGAAGAGGCGCAGGCAGAGGGGTGATGCGCTCGATGGAGGCCAAAGCCTTGTCCACATCAGGATCATTGAGGTAAGCATCCTTGAGGTGATCGACGGCCTGAGCGGCATACTCTCCCTGCGGATAATGGACGAGATAGTCAGCCAAACGATCTGTACCCTCATTCATCTTACCAGGATTGTTGCTGTAGAGAGCCAAAGCCGCATTGAACCTCGCCGTCTCGGTCAATCTCGGATAGACATCCAGTTCTGCCGCACGATCGAAAGCGATATGAGCCTTCATGGGATGATTCAGAGCCAGCTGTCCCAACCCTTCATAGTAGAGAGCCAACTGCCCCATGAAGTCGGGATGCCTCTCCTCCGATGCCTTCGCCAAAGACTCGACTGACTCCTCGTACCTTCCGGCATCGAAGAGCTCCTTGCCGAGCGTGATCATCTCAAGGCGACCGGCCTTGGGAGCCAAGCGCATATAATCCTGGAGATAACTGATGGCAACCTCTCTCTGGCTCAGAGCCGAGGCTGCCAGACCACCACTTCTGAGGAGCGAGAGCCTCACCTCGGTGTCTCGTATATCTTGACGCTCTCCGACACGCACCTTCTCCATGGCTTCGGAGTATCTCCCCTTTGCCAAAAGTCCGCTCGCCATATAAGCGCAAGCATAAGCACCATACTCGCCGTCGTGGCTCACATCATCAAGGAGAGCGACAGCTTCGTCCGTACGACCAAGTCGAGAGAGGATATAACCGCTATAAAAAGTGGCATCACGACCAAAAGTCTTCGTCCCTATGAGCGGTCTGAAGTGTCCCAGAGCCTGTTCCTCACGACCATCTCTCATCAATGAGAACGAGAGGTAGTAGTCCGAAGCCTGCGCCATCTCGTCGGGTAGCAAAAACGGATCGTACTGCTTGAACCAATATGCCGCACTTCTATAATTGCCCTGTACGAAGTACCACTCACCCAGCCTCATCTGTGCATAAGGTCTGTAAGCCGAATGCGGATAACGCTCGATAAAGTCGAGTAGCTTGGTCTCCCCTTCGGGCGAACGAAGTGCACCCTGTGCTATGGCATTGAGGTAAGCCGCCTCTTCATCGAAGTAAGGGCACACCCACTTATCTATATGTCTTACCGAAAGTATCGAAGTCACTCCCACGTAGCTCTTGATCGCAGTGAGCTCATTGGCCATCATCAACACATCGGTAGTTCGATCGATGACCTGTCCATGGGCGGCAGGGATGCCACCGAGGAGGGGAAGCAACAGAAGGATCTTCTTCATAGAAATATCTTTTGTCTTAAACACTTTGGGATTGCTTACCAACGACCCCAACAACCCTCAAATATACACAATTTTCGCCTCATGAGTCGTCTATATCACGGAGTTGTACACTTCGTACAGGAGAAGGTCACTTTGGGATATATCGAAGTGCCCTCCAAAAAGATCGTACGAGACGATGAAAAAAGTCGTTAAACTTGATGACGAAAGTCGTTAAACTTGATGATGAAAGTCGTTAAACTTAATATCGAAGATCTTACGAGACGGTGACGAAGATCATTAAACTCGATCTCAATGCTCGGCTCCTATCCTAAAAGAAGCACTCAACTCCATCGCAAAGCGAAACAGCCTCGTTTCCCATCGAAGCCCAAAGCCCTCAAAGGATCCCCCGTCAGGTATCACTAAAAGACAAAACATCCCGCTGTAACCACAGGACAGGAGAAGAGCAAACACAAAAAAGCCCTCGTAAAGAGGGCAAAAAGAAAGGGAGCTGATGTCTAAGCCTCGGCTTATTCATCAGCTCCCTTGGATGGTGACCCCGGAGAGATTCGAACTCTCGACCCAATGATTAAGAGTCATTTGCTCTACCAGCTGAGCTACGGAGTCATCAGAAGTCTCAAGCAATGTTCTTTGCTTTTGCTCTGCAAAGGTAGTGATTATTTTTATTTCACCAAAACATCTCTAAGTTTTTTTTCTGCGAACTTTTCCACCCACGAGCAACAATCACCCTCCAAGACATCCTTTTTCACACCTCTCCGACCCACGACAGAATACAGTCCATCAGGCAACAGAATACTTTCTGACCCACTAAACCGGGAAAAAAAAATAATTGACTGCCATCCGCCAAACTCAGAAATAACACCGAAAGAACCCCTAAACGTTTCCTCATCAAATTAACGTCAACTCGATTCTAAAAAACCTCCATACAATAAACAAAAGCCTATGATTAAAGGGACTTCACACAGCCCACCTCATAAAGCAATCGAGAAAAAAATATGCCCTTACGAAGCCTTGGTATCAAGTCACTCCATAACGGCACATATTTTTTAATACTCCTCCACTCTTACGATTGGAAACTATCTGAGTCTGTCCATAAATCTCACCTTGCGCTCATCGATGGCGATGCCTCTATGGGCGAGATAGTCCAAGATGATGGCCAAGAATGGCAGAGCAGCCCATGGTGTGAACGCCATCCCGACATACCCTTCCGGCTTGAAGTTCGTCATCAGGACGTAAGCCAAGACGATGAAGCCAAACTTGAGGAGTAGCCCCAACATTGTAAATCTCATCTGCAATATCCTGTTCTTGAACAAGAAGATCGTGAAGAATGAGAAGAGCACCAAAAGGACATTGAGCACTGCAAGGAGCCACATCGGTACCACCAGAGTACCGGTAGCATCCGAGTACCCGAGCGAAGTGAACGAATACGCTCCATCTGCCATCGTAAAGACTTTAGCCGAATCCAAGAAGACCACGAGAGTCATCAAGACCGCAGAGAGAAGCAGGTACAGTGTTTGTTTGCGTTGTATCATGTCGCTGTCTCAGTTTTTTTTGTTGATTCTGCAGGTATGATGGCAGATCAGACCTCTGCGTCATCATCGAGGTTACGCATCTGTTTTGCAGGATTGCGGTGATACACCTCACCATCGGTAAACTCCTTCGCTGCGATGAGCGTGGGCTTAGGGAGCTTTTCGTAGAACTTTGATATCTCGATCTGCTCCCTGTTTTCCGACACTTCCTCCATATTGTCCGTGTAGGTAGAGAACTCTTGAAGCTTCAACTCCAACTCCTTCTTCACCTCCTGTGAGATCTGGTTGGCACGGCGAGCCATGATCATGACCGACTCATAGATATTGCCCGTCTCTTTGCTCAATTCGTTGACGTCACGAGTTACGGTAGATAGTGGAGCATTGATTTTTCTGTAGTCCATGTTCTGTATATCTCAGTTTTTAGTATTGTTTATTCGTCTTTGATGTTCTTATCTGCGTAGAGGAAGTACTTCTCAAGCTTCTTGGCATACTTCCCTTCAGGATACTCATTGAGGTAGTTGTAATACTCGTCACGAAGGTCTCTCAGACGCGCTTGTTGCTTCTCGATGACACTGTTGTAAGCGATTTCGTAGAGTGAAGCCACGACAAGGTAGTGCATCTCCTCTTTGTACTTGGAGAAGGGGAAGTCCTTCATTGCGTTACGAGCCGTGATGATACAAGACTCATAGTTGTTGAAGATATAATTCCCAAGATTGTAATACAACCTTGCTTCGAGCAATACCTTGAGGGCCAACTGTTCTTGGAGCATCACAAGAGCCTCCTTGGCTTGAGGAGCCTTCTCACTCTGGGGGTAATGATCCAAAAATCCCTGAAGTTCCTTGATGGCAGCATAGGTCGGACCCTGATCTAACCTCACATCAGGGATATCAAGCGAGAGCCCATAGCCGGCATAAAAACGTGCCAACTCTGCATATTCACCGCTTGGGTATCTTGAATAGTATTGTACGAACTTATCATTGGCCTGATAGTAATCCTTCATCTCGAAATACGACTGACCAAGGAGATACAACGAAGCCTCAGCCTCGGTCGTACCGTTGAGATAAGGCACGACCTCCTCCAAGAGTTGGGCAGCATGACTGTACTTCTTCGTATTATAGTACTTTTTGGCATAGGAATACTTCTCCATGACGTCTGTACTCTTCTGAATACGTGTAAACTCAGTACACCCCGTACCCAAGAGTATTGCCATCAGGAGCGACAAGCCGATATATAGATATTGTCTCATAAAAACGCGCTTTTGTGGTGCAAAGATATGAATTTTGGGAGACACTTCCGCTCTCCTATCTCCTTAAAGTGCAAAAAAAGAGCGACAAAGCCCTTCTTACTTTCCGAAATATGAATGAATATGGGGAATGACAATGTCCGTGATCGTTTCATCCAAGACATGATGCGAGTCCTCCGTCTCTATGACATGCGCATAGTGTGTGGAGAAGATGTCTCGGTACGAAAAGAGTTCATCATTGAGACCAAAAAGACCGGTCGTATTCGTGCGTTCTGCCTCATCGATATCATCCCAGATGACCTTCGACAGCCTTTCAAAACCGGAAAGATCACCGTCATAGCCGTTATTAGGGAGCGTGAGATGAGGAGCGACACTCGGGTTGATCACAAACTTTGGTATACCTCTGAGACTGAGCGCAACAAACCCACCCAAAGAGGTAGCAACGACCATATCGACGCCCTCCTCTCTGATGATACGCCGAGCCATCGGGATGGCCTCTTCGGGATCGTTGGAGAAGGTAGGATGAATGAGTTCGAACCCCTCGCCCAGATGAGCCAGCAAGACCTGAGCAGTCCTCGACTCGGACGAAGAGTTGTATCCGTGGATGTACAAGATCTTCTTCATGATGACAACAAGAAAAGATACCGAAGGCGACAAAACAAGTCAGACGACTGCCGTCTTCGAATTACACAACATTTTCCTCCTCCGCCGTACAAGTCTCATGAGCGACAGCCCCTCACGACTCCGGGTAGAGCCGAGCCTTAACCGTTATAGTCATCAGGAATGATGACATCCTCGATGATCTCCACATTGGTCGAACCACAGTACATACACACGTATGGGCCGGGGCCTCCGGCATGGTCATCATCGTCGTCATCCATGAGCATGACATTGCTCTCCCAGTTGCCATCGGCATCATAGGGGACATACCACTCGTAGCCACAGTCAAGACAGATTATCTTTCGTCCTCTTCTCATTGTCAGTTATACTATCTACTTTCTTGTTACTTTGTTTGATTGGGAAGCTAAAGGTAGCAATTTTTCTCTACTTCCCTTATGCAGTGCAACAAGAGCACATAACATTCTCAAAAAACATCTTTGAAGATAGGATTCAAAAGGCCACCGAAACTATCTCCACTCCTCACACTCATCTGTGAAAGAACGAATCGTAGAGATTACCTCATCGTTGTCATCGGTGATGGAGAGGAGGATGCCATTGATCTTACCCTCGGCCGACATCCCTTCGAGGAGTGGATAGATGGGACGTTCGTGTGTCCAGTAGTCTTTGCCCAAGAAGATCATCGGGCTGGACATCTCGTAACTGACATAGTGGTTCTGTGCAAGGTCTTGGAAGATCTCCTGCATCGTACCTGCACTACCGGGCGAGAAGATGACACCACCTTTGGCAAGGGCAAGGAGACCTTCTTCGCGAATGCTGTTGGCAAAATACTTGGCGATGTGTGTAGCAAAAGGAGTTGCCAACTCATGGCCATAATGCCATGTAGGGATCCCGAGACTGAAATACTGTGGCGATGGGAAGCGGTGCATCACCTCCAATGCCGTCTCCAACCACCCCTCATCACTGTACTTCGGTGCGGAGGATAGGATACCCAGAGCCTCTTCGACCACCTCCTCAGAATGCCCGGCGAGCCAAGCTCCCAAGTGTGTGGCTTCCATCGCTCCCGGGCCACCTCCCGAAAGTAAGAGATAACCAAGTTCCGTCAACCTCTTGGAGAGAAGTACCACCTGTCGATACATCCCATCGGTACGAGCAGCACTGTGCCCACCCATGATCGCAACAATCTTATGGACAGGATATGGGGATAGGAAGTCGTTGAGATTTTCGGTGATAGAGTGGTCATGAAGTGTCTGCGCCAAAGAGTCCTTGATCGAAGGCTTCCTCTCCGAGCCTTTGTAGTAGTCGTAGACACGTTTGTCATAACAGTCTTGGTATGATTCGGGCAAACCTCTGCGATACCCCTCATACAACGATGCTCCGTCATACAAAGTCTTAGGGTAGGTTTTGAACGGCACATCGAGACGAGGGAAGACATAGTTGTCCGTCGACAAATAACAACTCACCCGTGGAGGCATCTCACATCCGAGGAAGAGACAGTCCATCCACCTCACAGTCATCACTTCATCCTCTATCGCACCAAAGTCTATACCCTGCACCGCCACCGCCGTCATCTCACCTACGGCCATGGCCTTACGCAAGGTTTCTATTGTCTCATAAAGTATCATCATCTACCGATCTTATCATCAACGAAAAAAACAAGAGGTCTCGGGCATACAGTCTTTACACTCTCCGACAACCCTCTGACCACTATTGAGTTTCAACTTAGGTAAAACCAAAAGGAACTCCCTAAAGTTCACACCTTATCTGAAACACACGAAGGGGCAGTGTCACGGATGATGGATGACACTGCCCCTTGTCTACATTTGGTTGTATTATGTCGTTGCGTTGCGGATTACTTCGCGCGTTCGAGTTCGACGGTGAAGTGACGCATCACAGGAAGCTCGTGAGTGATGACGAAGCCCTTGTTGATGCTTGCAGCACGTTCCTTGACGTTGGCCAAAGCTGCCGCTACGACATCCATGTGGTTGTTGGTATAGGTACGGCGTGGGATGGCGAGACGAAGGAGTTCGAGACGTGGATAGCGGTTTTCACGTGTATCGGGGTCACGGTCTGCAAGGATGGCACCGATCTCCACACCACGGATACCTGCTTCAAGATAAAGTTCGATACCGAGGGTCTGAGCGATGAATTGTTCCTTAGGGACATTCGTCAAGATCTGCTTAGCGTCCACGAAGATAGCGTGACCACCCGCAGGACGTTGGTAAGGGATACCATACTCGTCGAGCTTCGAACCGAGATAAGCCACCTGACGGATACGGGCATCGAGGGTGTCGAACTCTGTACCCTCGTCAAGACCTTGAGCAAGGGCATTCATATCTCTACCGCTCATACCACCATAGGTGATATAACCTTCGTTCATGATACAGAACATCTGACACTTACGCCATAGCTCTTCGCTCTTGAACGCCACGAAACCACCCATGTTGACGATCGCATCTTTCTTGCTCGACATGGTCATGACATCTGCATAAGAGTACATCTCACGGACGATCTCCTTGATGCTCTTGTCAGCATAGCCCTCTTCACGAGTCTTGATGAAGTATGCATTTTCGGCAAAGCGTGCAGAGTCGAGGAGGAGGGTGATACCATACTTACGGCAGAGCTCAGAAGTCTCACGGATGTTCTTCATAGATACAGGCTGGCCACCGGCAGTGTTGTTCGTCACCGTAAGGACGACACAAGGGATCTTTTCTTTTGGTGTCTCCTTGAGGATCTTTTCGAGCTTGTTGAGGTCCATCTCTCCCTTGAATGGGATCTCAAGTTGAGTGTCCGCAGCGGCATCGATGGTACAGTCGGGAGCATAAGCCTGACGGTATTCGATGTGACCCTTGGTGGTGTCGAAGTGTGAGTTACCGGGGATGATGTCTCCCTTCTTGACGATGGTCGAGAAGAGCACGTTTTCAGCTGCACGACCTTGGTGTGTAGGCAAGAAGTAGTCGAAGCCAAGGATATCCTTGATCGCACTCTTCATGTTGAAGTAGCTCGATGCACCGGCATAGCTCTCGTCCCCAAGCATCATCGCAGACCATTGGCGGTCACTCATGGCACCTGTACCTGAGTCGGTAAGAAGGTCGATAAACACTTGATCACTCTTAAGCATGAAGAGGTTGTACTTCGCATCGCGGATCCATTGCTCACGATCCTCTCTTGTAGAGACACGGATAGGCTCTACCATTTTAATCTTATACGGCTCGGCATAAGGTAGTTTCATAATAAATCTTTTTTAGAGGTTAGAGATTTCTCTGTTTGTTTTCGCGCTAAAGTTACAAAAATAACAATACAATGCTACCTCCAAGTCGGAGCATTTTACACACACAAACAACTACCACAGAGACACATAGATAACTTTTGGATCACAAATCACGGCATCTCGACATCATTTTAACAAAAATAATATGTAACTTGCGACGAAGTAGAGACATTTTACCACACAATAGCAACAATTCAACAATTCGACTTCGCCGTTCTTTTTTATCGGTATGCTTGAGAGTTTTGCACAGTTGATCGCAGAGATTTTCTCCCATGGTATGTTTTGGAGGACGCTGTATGTCGTCATCACGCTGAGTATCATACTCCTCGTGATGCTCGAAAATCGCAACCCGATCAAAGCTGTCGGATGGGTCATCATCCTCATCCTGCTCCCTGCCGTAGGACTCGTGACTTACTTTTTCTTCGGGCGAGACAACAGACGGCTCCGACTCCTCTCCAGACAAGCCTACCGTCGTATCATGAACAACTCCATACCGAGCATACCTCAGGAGGACGACGGCAAAGCAATGACCACTCAGGCAGTCTCTCCTCTCATACCCAAGACTCCCCTATCCCACCTCATCGAAGGGCAGACCAATGCACCCATACTGGTCGCCCACTCTCTCGAAGTCTTCACCGATGGGCACAGCAAGATGGGACGTCTATACGAAGACATAAGACAGGCCAAAGAGCATATACACGTACAGTACTACGTGTTTTCGGACGATGATACAGGGAAAGCCTTGGCCGATCTCCTTGCCATCAAGGCAAGCGAAGGGGTCAAGGTGCGTGTCATCTATGACCATGTGGGGAGCTGGGAAGCCTCCTCTCGCTTCTTCAAAGGCATGAGAAAGAAAGGGATCGAAGTTTATCCCTTCCTACCCGTGATCTTCCCTCTGCTCACAAGCAAAGTCAACTATCGCAATCACCGCAAACTCATCGTCATCGACGGAAAGATAGGCTATGTCGGAGGGATGAACATCGCCAACCGCTACACCATAGGCAACGAACTCGGCATCTGGCGTGACACCCATGTCCGCATCACCGGGCCTGCCATCAACGGTCTCCAGACGTCATTCATGACCGACTGGTATGTAGCTTCTCAGCGCATCCTTCCGATAGATGTCTACTATGCCGATCACTCGGAGACGACACCGCCCGAACGACAGATCCCGGTACAGTTCTTCCAATCCGGCCCGACCGGTCCATGGCGCACCCTCCTGCTCGCACTTGTCCGTGCCATCACCAATGCCCGTAAGTCCGTATGGATAGAGACACCTTATTTCCTCCCCAATGACTCCCTCTACAAAGCCATCATCGGTGCAGCCCTCAGTGGCATAGACGTCCGTCTCATGATACCCCTCAGAGGAGACAGCCGTAGCGTGCGCTTGGCAAGCGACTCCTATATCGCCGATCTCCTCAATGCCGGCGTCAAAGTGTACAGATACCACCGCTCCTTCTTACACTCCAAACTGATGATCGTGGATGACGAACTCACCATCATTGGCTCGGCCAACATGGATTTCCGAAGCATGGAGCACAACTTCGAACTCACAGGATGCATCTACGACCGTGCCGTGAACGAAGAGATGAAAGCCGTCTTTGCACAAGACCTCAAGCACTGCACCCCCATCACCGCCAAGACTTGGCGCAAACGCCCCTTCGGCACACGACTCTCAGAGTCCTTCATGCGTCTCTTTGCACCTCTCCTCTGAAGCCACGAAAAAAGTCGTTTGACTTGATGCAACGAGTCCAAGGACTTTCGTCATCGAGTCAAACGACTTTTTTTCGTGGCTTCTACGCTTTTTTGTATGGAGGATAAAGAGAGACTGTGGGTAATGTGTATGTATCGGAGACTCAGGGCAAGAGCCGGTCGAAGGCCTTGCGTTGTCCTTCTGTCGCATGGACAAGGGTATAGGCGTGAGGCTCACGCGGATAGTCGTAGGTCTTGCGAAGGTACTCGAAGTCCGTATAGCCTGCTCTCAGATCGCCGTCCACCTTACGAGGATCGAAGGTCTTGAGGATGGCTTCGAAAAGAGCGTTTTCGCTCCACTGAGACATATCTATCTCGGGGTGCAGAGGTGCAGGGGGCGACATCGGCGAGAGGATGTCAGGTCGGTCGATACCGAAAAACTTCATCCCTGCCTCGACGCACATCCTTGCGCCATTGGCCTTGCCGTCAGCAGAGAAGCCCGCGATGTGGGGCGTGCCGATGAAAGCCCTATCAAGCAATGCAATAGAAATGTGTGGTTCACCCTCCCAACAGTCGATGATCACCCTATCGATCCTTCCCGTCGCCAAGCCGTCCAGAAGAGCCTCGGTGTCTGTCACGCCACCACGGCAGGCGTTGATGACCACAGGTTTGCGCCCAAGGCGTGCCACGAGAGCCTTATCGAAGAGATGATAGGTCGGATGCGCCCCCGACTTGGTGAGTGGGGTGTGCAGTGTGATGATGTCGGATCGGGAAGCTATTTCTTCGAGAGAGACAAAACCCTCGTCTCCCTCTCTCTCCGCTCGTGGTGGGTCGTTGAGGAGACAGACCATACCGAAAGCCTCGGCATACCTCTTCACCACCGTCCCGACATGACCGACTCCGACGATGCCGAGCACCTTCCCCTTGGGGTAAAATCCGGTCTCGGTGACGAGCGAAGCGATCACACCGGCAAAGTACTGCCCCACGGCTTCGGCGTTGCATCCGGGAGCATTGCGCCACGTGATCCCCGCAGCATCGCAGTACTCTGTGTCGATGTGGTCGAAGCCTATCGTTGCCGTCGTGATGAGGCGTACACGAGAGCCGGTCAAGAGTTCACGCGAACACTTCGTGATGCTTCGGACGATGAGCCAGTCGGCATCACGTACAGCCTCCGGGGTAAAGTCCGACGAAGGGAGGTAGGTGACCTCCCCCAGTGATTCGATCACCCCACGGAGGTAAGGGACGGAGTGTTCGGCAATGATCTTGAGGGGCTTCATCACTTTGTCTGTGCAGCGTGTGCGTAAGCCTTGATACGCTTTACCATCGCAAGGAGACCGTTCGAGCGTGTAGGCGAAAGGTGTTCTTTCAAGCCGACCTTGTCGATGAAGTAGAGTTCGGCCGAAGAGATGTCGGTAGGCTTCTGATCATTGACCACCTTGAGGAGCATGGCGATGATCCCCTTGACGATGACGGCATCACTCGCAGCTTCGAAGTGCAGAGATCCGTCTTCGTTGGCACGAGCGGTGATCCACACACGGCTCTGACACCCTTCGATAATGTGCTCAGGGACCTTATCGGATTCAGGCATATCAGGGAGGGTATCGCCCATGTCGATGATCATCTGATATCTGTCCATCCAGTCATCGAGGAATGAAAACTCCTCTACAATCTCGTCTTGTATTTCGTTGATTTGCTTCGTGTTCATATTGATTTATTTGATACTGTTGTCATAGTCGAGGAGCACCTGCCATACGGTTTCGCCCACGGCCTTGAGTGGGGCACGGTCGATGATGCTCATGTTGTCGTCGTGGGTATGCCAGTAAGCACCGAAGCCATTGTGGGTATCGGGCTTGAAGTTGATGATGTCGACACAAGGGATACCGAGGTTGCGGATGACGAAGTAGTGATCATCCGTCACCGCTCCCCCCATCTCGTTGATGAAGTACTCCTGATGTCCGAGACGACGTGCGGTGTCCCATATCTTTGTGACCGTCTTACCGGCAGACTCTTGAGAGAAATACTCACGATAGAAGGTCGCACCCTTCGATCCCACCATGTCAAGCAGGATACCGAAGTCTGCACGATAGCCGGGGACATGGGGACTCTGCGTCCACTTCTGTGTGCCCAAAGCCCAAGTGACAGTACTCTCTCCGCTGTAATTGGCGTGCTCGGGCGCACCATAATCCTCGGCATCAAAGAGGGCGATATCTATACCTATATTCTTCATCGGATGGAGACGCAGGAGACGTGCGATCTCCAAGAGGACGCCGGTACCACTGCCGCCATCATCGGCACCATCGATGGGGAGGTCTCTTTTCGACTTATCGCCGTCGTGATCCGCCATGGGACGTGTATCCCAGTGAGCAAAAAGGAGGATACGTCTCTTGGCCTCGGGATTGTGCACCCCGATGATGTTCTTTGCCTTGAGGATGGTACCGTCATAAGCGGTGACATCGACGTCCTGCACATACATCGTGAGCCCTTGAGCTTCGAGAGCAGAGGCAAGATAATCGGCACAAGCTCTGTGACTCTGAGTATTGGGCACACGAGGGCCGAAGTCTACTTGTCTCTTGATATGTAGGTAGGCAGAGTCGGCACTGAAAGGCGATGCCTCGGCGACTCTTGTCTCTGTCTCCCGGGTCTCGGTGGTCTTCTTGGCATTTTTCTGTCCGCCACAGGCCGTCAATGCCGTCAGAAGGAAGAGCATATAAAGTGGTTTCATACTGTTACATTGTCTTTTAGTGATCTTATCATGGGGCAAAGATAACATATTCTTGTCACTCGGAGGGGCAAAATGACAGCCGGACTCAGAGATCCACCGTACACGCAATGCTCCATATAAAGGATCAAGGACTTCCGGTTTTCTGTCGAGGGACAGAAAACATTCTTTCAGAGAGCAGAACGCATTCTGTCCCCGGGCAGAGAAAAAACATTGCAACACTGTTGCATGAAAATTTATCTTATCTTTGTTCGTATCAAAAAGAAGTGCCAAGTGAGACGTATCATCTCCATACCTTTCATCCTCATATCGGTGGTGTTACTGCTGATATTTGCCGTCGTGCCTCACCATCACCATGGTGGGATGCCTTGCTTGACAATGGAGGTGTGCGAGGGAGCCAAGGTTTGTTGTGAGGGTCACCACGACCATGGACATGACGGCTGTACAGGGCATGAGGACGGCTCGTGTATCATTGAGGATGCACTCTTCGTTGCGCACTTGGATAACGAACCCCTATACAAAGCCTTACAGTCGGTCGACTGTGGGCATGACCTGATCTCTCACTATCCACTCTGCTTCATTGTCGCCGATCTGCTCAACTTCGACGACTCCTCCCCCCTTCCCTCAAGACATCCCGATGACCGACAGGGGGATTATATCTCCGCAGATGTAGATGCCCCACAGGGGTTGCGTGCTCCTCCTTTTGGGTTAGTGTAAGGTGCTACTTGCTTCATAGTTGAGGCATGAGTGCTTTTCGTTTGCTATGCAGATGACCATATCGGCATGGCACTTTGTGTCTATTCGGATCGGTAGATCCATCGTACCCACACCTAACCCCAACAACAATGAAAACATATACACTGACCCTGCTGACAGCATTGGGCATAATCATGACCGGATGTAATTCATCATCGGGAAAACTGTCCGATGCCACACACACATCTGTCACCGATGCGCACGAACACGATCATGATCACTCGAAAGAGCACGAGCACTCGCACGATCATGATGAAGGGAACTGTGATCACAATCACGAGGAGATAGATCTGACGGATGCGATCGAGTTTTCGGAAGCACAGGCCGAACTCATAGGTCTGGAGACCGAAACGGTCACACGCGGAGACTTCGCCTGCGTGATCAAGACGAGCGGGCAGATACTTCCCGCCCAAGGAGATGAGATCACTGTCGTGGCGACTTCGAACGGCATCGTGACCTTCCCCCACAAATCACTGACCGAAGGAGCTTCGATCCAAGCAGGGCAGAGCCTTGTGACGATTTCGGGCAAAAAGCTCTTGGACGGTGACCCTTTCGTCAGAGCCAAAGCGGAGTATGAGACTGCGCTCAAGGAGTATGAGCGTGCGGAGGGTTTGGTACAGGATAAGATCATCTCCACAAAGGACTTCGAACAGATCAGACTGCGCTACGAAACGACAAAGAATGCCTATCAAGAACAGTCCACCGCGGTGACACCCCACGGTGTCGTCATCACGGCTCCGATCTCGGGCTTCCTCAAGAACAGACTCGTCTCACACGGAGAGTATGTCTCCGTGGGGCAAGCCATCGCAACAGTTTCTCAAAACCGCAAATTGCACCTTCGTGCAGAAGTGTCAGAGAGGCATTACAAGGCCATAAGGGGCATATCGGGAGCTAACTTCCGACCATCTTATGACGAGGGGGTGTACCGGTTGGCAGATTTGAATGGCCGATTGCTTTCGCATGGCAAGGATGTAGGGCAAAGTTCTTTTCTCATTCCGGTGACATTTGAGTTTGACAACATCGGGGCAGACTTCGTACCGGGCTCCTTCGCAGAGGTATATCTCCTCGGTGGCTCTCTGAGCGATGTATTGTCGGTACCCATGAGCGCGATCACCGAGGAGCAGGGTCTGCACTTCGTCTACGTCCGTCTCAACGAAGGGCACTACCGAAAGCTGGAGGTGACACTCGGACAGTGCGATGGGAATCGTGTACACATCCTCTCGGGGCTCAACGAAGGGGACGAGGTCGTGACAAGAGGGGTATATCAGGTGAAGCTGGCAGCGACATCTTCGGTCATCCCTCATGGTCATAGTCATTAACCTCCAAAATCTGACCATATCATGCTGAACAAAATCATACACTTTTCGCTCCACAATCGCTTGATCGTACTGGGAGCGGCTGTGCTGTTGATGATCGTGGGGACTTACACCGCAACGAATATGGAGGTAGATGTATTCCCCGACCTCAATGCCCCTACCGTGGTGGTGATGACAGAGGCCACGGGCATGGCACCGGAGGAGGTCGAGTACTTGGTGACTTTCCCGGTCGAGACGGCTCTCAATGGAGCGACAGATGTGCGCCGTGTGCGTTCGTCGTCGACGACCGGGTTTTCGATCGTCTGGGTCGAGTTTGACTGGGGGACGGACATCTATCGGGCACGACAGATTGTCTCGGAGAAGCTCGCCGTGATCCGTGATGCCCTGCCTTCAAACGTGGGCAACCCGACACTCGGTCCTCAGTCTTCGATCCTTGGCGAACTGATGATCATAGGACTGACTTCGGAAAAGACTTCGTTGCAAGAACTGCGAACGATAGCGGACTGGACAATACGACCTCGTCTCCTGTCTACGGGTGGTGTGGCACAAGTCGCAGTCATCGGTGGAGAGATCAAGGAGTATCAGATCCTCCTCGATCCGGAGCGGATGAAGCACTTTGGTGTGGCTCTCGATGAAGTACTGCCGGTGGTCAAGGAGATGAACCAAAACGCTGCCGGAGGCATATTGTATGAGTATGGGAATGAGTACATCATCCGTGGGATGCTCTCGACCAACAAGGCCGAAGAGCTGGGAAAAGCAGTTGTGAAAAGCGTAAACAATTCACCACTTCTGCTTGAAGAGATTGCAGAGGTACGGATAGGCGACAAAGCTCCAAGGTTGGGGGTGGCTTCGAATGATGCCAAGCCGGCAGTCCTGATCACGGTGACGAAACAGCCGGCTTCGAGCACCTTGGATCTGACAAAGCAGCTGGACATCTCTCTTGAAGAGCTCCGACATAGCCTACCTTCGGACATCAAGATATCGACCGATGTCTTCCGTCAGGCGAGATTCATCGATAGTTCGATCGACAACGTAAAGAAGTCTCTCTACGAGGGAGGGATATTCGTCATCATCGTACTTTTCATCTTCCTGATGAATGTCCGCACGACAACAATCTCTCTGATCACTATCCCTCTTGCCTTACTCTGTTCGATCCTTGCGCTCAAAATCATGGGGTTGACGATCAACACGATGAGTCTCGGGGGGATGGCTATTGCCATAGGCTCTCTCGTCGATGATGCCATCGTGGATGTCGAAAATGTATTCAAACGACTGAGAGAAAACCGACACAAGCCCAAGAGCGAACAACTACCGGTGCTTACCGTCGTCTTCGAGGCATCGAAAGAGGTGCGTATGCCGATCCTCAATTCGACCCTCATCATCATCGCCAGCTTCGTGCCCCTTTTCTTTCTCTCCGGGATGGAGGGCAGGATGCTTGCACCATTGGGTGTGGCTTTCATCGTCGCGCTCATAGCCTCCACCTTGGTGGCACTCACTCTCACCCCGGTGCTGTGCAGTTACCTGCTCGGCAATCCGAGAAACAGCGAAAAAGATGACAAAGAGCCATTTGTGGCACGCAGACTCAAAAGTGTCTATCGACGAGCATTATCCTGGACTCTCATCCACCGACGTTGGGTGCTCGGTGGGACAGGGTTAGTGCTTGTGCTGACACTCATTGTCTTCTTCTCCCTTGGACGCAGCTTCTTGCCTGCGTTCAACGAGGGTTCGCTCACCATCAATGTCAGCACGTTGCCGGGGATATCCCTCGAAGAGTCGGACAAGATGGGACGTATCACCGAAGAACTGCTCCTTTCGATACCCGAGATACAGACCGTGGGACGAAAGACCGGTCGTGCCGAACTCGATGAGCATGCCCTCGGGGTCAATGCTTCTGAAATCGAGGCTCCATTTGTCCTCGACAAGAGATCGAAGGACGAGATGGTCGAAGAAGTGCGCGAAAAGTTGTCTGCCCTACCCGGCGTAAACATCGAGATCGGTCAGCCCATCTCGCACCGTATCGATGCGATGCTGTCAGGCACCAAAGCAAACATAGCCATCAAGCTCTTCGGCTCGAACCTCAACCATATGTTCCGCCTCGGTAACGAGATCAAAGAGTCCATCCAAGACATCAGGGGGATCGCAGACCTAAATGTCGAACAACAGGTCGAACGCCCCCAACTCAAGATCGAGCCACGCCGTGAGCTCTTGGCGAAGTACGGCATCTCCCTACCGGACTTTGCGGACATCGTCAAGGTACTCTTGGCAGGAGAGGTGGTCTCTCAAGTGTACGAAGGGAACCGATCCTTTGACCTTACATTGAAAGTGAAAGATACCGGACGGGAGTCGATGGACAAGATCAAAGACCTGCTGATCGATGCAGGAGATCGCAAGGTGGCTCTCTCCGATGTTGCGAAGATCACATCTTCGACAGGGCCCAATACCATCAACCGTGAGAATGTCATGCGCAAGATCGTCATCTCTGCCAATGTCTCCGGGCGTGATCTCCGTGGTGTCGTCGAAGACATCCGACGCACCATCGACGAGGAGATCACACTTCCCGAAGGTTACCACATCGAGTATGGAGGACAGTTTGAGAGCGAGCAAGCTGCATCCCGCACCCTCTTCATCACATCGATATTCTCGATCTTGGTCATCTTCATGCTCATCTTCAGTCAGTTTAAGAGCGTATCTCAGTCCCTCGTTGTGATCCTCAACCTTCCTCTCGCACTCATCGGAGGAGTCTGTGCCATCGCGCTCACGGGAGGTGTACTGAGCATACCGGGCATCATCGGGTTCATCTCGCTTTTCGGCATCGCCACACGCAATGGGATGCTGCTCATATCGAGGTACAACGACCTGAGATCCGAAGGGTTGAGTATCCGAGAAAGTGTCATGGCAGGCTCGCTCGACCGACTCAACCCCATCCTCATGACAGCCCTCACCTCAGGCCTTGCCCTCATCCCTCTCGCTCTCGGAGGTGACCTGCCGGGCAATGAGATCCAAAGCCCTATGGCAAAGGTCATCCTCGGAGGCCTGCTGACATCGACATTCCTCAATGGATTCATCATCCCGATCATGTACCTCATGACCGGTAAGAAGACTGAATCGATAACCGAATAATCTCCCACTCATGCGTACCATATTATCTTTTATACTGAGCCTCACATTGCCCCTATCGATCTGCGCACAAAGCGATATCGACAGGGTGTTGAAGGTCATCGAACAAAACAACACCACGCTCAAGAGTCTCCGAGAGACGGCCGAAGCCGACAAACTTGCCAACAAAACCGAGATCTACCTCTCCAATCCCGAAGTGGAGTACGGTCACCATTGGGGTAAGCCCACAGAGATAGGCAATCGTACGGCATTGAATGTCACGCAGACTTTCGACATCGCCACTCTCACAGGCATGAAGAGCAGACTGGCCAGGGATAAAAACACCCTCATAGACCGCCAATACCGTTCCGACCGTATGGCGATCCTTCTCGAAGCGAAGCAGACCTGCATCGACTTGATCTACTGCAATGCCCTGAGAGAAGAACTCTCCATGCGCCTGCGACATGCCGAACTCATCGCTGACGGTTACAAGTCAAGGATGGAAAAAGGAGATGCCAACATCATCGAGTACAACAAGGTACGCCTCAATGTCACTCGCGCACAAAACGAACTCCGTCTCATCGAGATCGAACGCCAAACCCTCCTCTTGAGACTTAGACGGCTCAATGGTGATATCGACATCTCATTCGGTCTCACGACTTATCCTGCGACGATGCTCCCCACGGACTTCGACACTTGGTACAGCCATATCGAGACGACCGATCCGACTCTTGCTCATGCACGACAAGAGATCGAAGTCAGCAAGAGGCAACTATCACTGACCAAAGCGATGGGGCTGCCCTCCTTCTCGGCAGGCTATGCGAGTGAGAAAGTCGGCCAAGAGGACTTCAAAGGCATTTCCGTAGGCATCACCATACCTCTTTGGGAAAACAAAAACAAAGTCCGCCATGCCAAAGCCTCCATACGTGCAGCTGAAGCGCGGGCAAACGACACTCGTCGAGAAGTGTACAACCGTCTCAAATCCCTCTATAACCGCACCGCAGGACTTCGTGACATCGCTCACAGTTACCGCAACACACTCTCACAAGCCAATAATGCCGATCTACTCAAGAAAGCCCATGATGCCGGCGAACTCTCCCTCCTCGACTACATCCTGGAGATAGGCATCTACTACGATACAGTAAATCAGATGCTCACAGCCGAGAAAGACTACCAAAAAGCTCTTGCTGAACTATATGCGACTGAGTTGTAGCGTAAAAACTCTTAATTTCGTTTCCCCCGAAGGCCAATAAAACCACACCTTCGGGGGATTTTTTATTGACTTTTTCAGAACCTACATCGTACTGATAAAAATAAAATAGGCCCTTTCGATATATCTCGGAAGGACCTATTTATTTTTGTTACTTGATCAGGGCTTAACGCACGAATTCAAGCTCCTTGATGATGTTGTCTGCCTTGCCCCACTTGTGGATTGCCCATAGCACGTAGCGGATGTCTACGCTGATGGTGCGCTGGAGGTTGGGCTCAAACTCGATGTCACCACTCATTGCCTCCCAGTTACCGTCAAAAGCAAGACCGATCAAGTGACCATCCTTGTCGAAGACCGGACTACCTGAGTTACCACCGGTGATGTCGTTGTCAGAAAGGAAGCATAGGTGGAGTGTACCGTCTGCATCTGCATAGTCACCGAAATCCTTTTCGCCAAGTTGCTTGAGGATCTCAGGTTGTACGGCAAATTCATGGCTGTCAGGATCTTGTTTTTCGAAGATACCTGCTTCTGTGGTGTAGTAGTCATAAGTCGCTGCATCGAATGGCTTGTAGCCCTTGACTGAGCCATAACTCATACGCATGGTGAAGTTGGCATCTGATGGGAGTGCTCTTTCAGGCCACATCTCTCTGAGACCTGCGAAGAAGAGACGACGACCCTTGAGGTATTGTCCCATAGTCGCGCCGATCTTTTCGCCTACCTTGGAAATGGAGTGCATAAGATCGCTGACGAGCATCATCGCAGGATCGGAGTCCATGGCAGCCTTGAGTGCGGGATAGTCTTCCATCGCCTTGACCATTCTGTCTCGATCCACCACGACTGAGTTTTCGTAGAGAAGTTCGGCAAACTTGCTGTAGTCTCCTCCGAAAGTCTCCTCGACAGCAGCAATGACGCTTGGCTGGAACTCGGGATCTACATTCTCCTTGATTGCACGGAGCATCACGGGAAGGGTCTCCTTTGCCACTTTGGGGTTGAAGTCCTTGTAGCGAGCTTCGACATCGAAGTCTTTAGCCTTTTCGGGAAGAGAGACGAGGCTGCGAAGCTCGGTGCCTGCGAGGGCTTCGGTAAGGATGGTATAGTTCTTTTCATAGCGTCCCTGTGCTTCGAGAGGAATACGGAGGCTGTCGAGGACAAATCCGTACTTCGCTTTGCGTTCGGGTGTTGAATTCGCCCATTGAGCAAATTCTTTTTCGATCTTACGCTTCTCTTCGATGACATTGAGACGCTTGAGGCCTTTGTTCATACCGATGGAGTTCTTCCAATAGTTGGAGCTTTGGGCATACTTAGAAGCGTATTGGATGTTGATGCCTTGGTCCGCCTTCATATGCTTGAGCCATACGTCTTGCTTGAGACCACGAACGAGGATGCGAGGTTCGTTTTCGTACTTGATGAGGTTGTCTACCCCCCAAGAGCTGAGATATCTGTCTGTCGATCCGGGGAAACCGATGGTCATGGCATAATCGTTCTCCTTGACACCTCTGAGAGAGACCTTTGCGAAGAACTTAGGGCGGTAAGGTTTATTCTTCGGAGAGTAGTCGGCAGGTCTGTTCTTAGCATCCGCATAAGCACGGAAGACAGAGAAGTCGTTGGTATGACGAGGCCACATCCAGTTGTCTGTGTCACCACCGAACTTACCCATAGAGCTGGGAGGAGCAACGACCATACGTACGTCTGTGAATACATCGTAGATGATGAGGTAGTAGACGTTGTTTTCGTAGAATGGATAGACTTGAGCCTTAGTGTTTTTTGTCTTGTTGTATGGCTCTGCGAGTTTATCGAGAGTTTCGCTGATCTTCCTGATACGAGTCATTTCGTCAGAAATCCCTGCTACAGAAGCCTCCACTTCAGCTGTGACGTCCTTGATGCTATTGAGGTAGCTCACGGTAAGCCCGGGAATAGGAAGCTCTTGTGTCTTGTTGTGAGCGACGAATCCGTCACGTAGATAGTCGTGTTGGACCGTACTTTGGCTTTGGATGGCGTCGTACCCACAGTGGTGGTTGGTGAAGATAAGCCCTTCATTGGAGGTCGTGATGCCGGTACAACCACGTCCGAAGATGACGACTGCGTTTGCGATGCTGGGAGCATCATTGTTGAAGAGTGCTTCAGGGTTAAGCGTGAAGCCGAGCTCCTTCATCCTCTGGATGTTTTCCTTCTTGAGCTCATTGAGGAGCCACATCCCCTTGTCTGCCTTTGCCATAGGGCTCAGAGAGAGGAGAGCAACGGCTGCCAAAAGTAGTCTTTTTAGTTTCATTGCTTGTTGATGTTACGTTATATAATGTGATTAAATATGCTTTGTGCGCAAAGATAACTATTTATGTGATAGAGATCGGAAGATTAGTTCTCATCCAATGTATGGAACTGGATAAATGCACCCGGAAGCGAGTCACTCAACCATCTCCGCAGACGCTCTTTGCTATCGGTTGTGAGAGCCTTCTCAGAGACCAAAGTCACTGTAAGGACAGTATCGAGGCCGAGCGAATTGAGGGAGATCGAGTAACTGTTGGAAAAATCTGCTCTGACGATCTCGGGGAAGAGGGTCTTCATGTCCGCAGATACGGTAAGTGCTCGTACTGAGAGCTGTTTGTTGTCATTGATCTGTGTGCGTAGGGAGTCGATGACAAGCTGTTGGTACTTGATGTAGTCGCTCGAAGACTTGGTGATGTCCTGCATGATGTCAGAACGGAAATTGTCGAGGTTCATACTACCGAAACCTTGGCGCACGACAAGAGCCGTATTTTTGAGCCCATAATCCGGCAGTTTGGCTTGGAGGTATTGTACCATGTCCGGTGTAAGTTCCTTACCTATCATCGACACTTCGATGATGCTGCTGTCTCCACGTTGGAACACATGATGCTTGAGGACCTGGGTATCCTGGAATGCCAGCTCCGAGCGGATGAACCTCATCTTCTGCTCTTCGAAGATGTTTGCCTGGATCAGTTTGTAACCCAAGAAGACGCTCGGCACAGCCGTGCAGGTCACGATGGTCAGCACAAGGTAACTCAGACGCTTTGCCCTGATGGGGTTCATGTAACTCACCTTACGGTATTTGAGCAACTTGATCATCATATATGTCGCCAGACCGATGAACACACAGTTGATCATGTAGAGGTAAAAGGCTCCGAAGAAGAAGTTCGGCTGCCCCGTAGCTATGCCGTACCCTGCGGTACAAAGCGGAGGCATGAGTGCTGTCGCGATGGCTACCCCCGGGATGACATTCCCCTTGGACTTCGTGGCTCCTGCGAGTACACCTGCCACACCACCGACAAGGGCGATAAGCACATCATACAGTGTAGGTTGTGTACGTGCCAACAGTTCGCTCTGTGCCGTAGAGATAGGAGAGATGAGGAAGTACAGTGTGGAGGTCAGGAGTGCTATCCCTGTCGCTATCGCAAAGTTGCGTAAAGCCTTCCGTACCAGCCTGAAGTCCACGATGCCGAGTCCCAAGCCGAGCCCGATGATAGGACCCATGAGAGGGGAGATAAGCATGGCACCGATGATGACGGCTGTGGAATTGGTGTTGAGCCCCAGCGAAGCAATGAAGATTGCACAGATCAAGATCCAAGCCTTTGTACCACGGAAGTCCACATCCGACTTCATGGCTTCGATGGTGAGGAGCTCGTTTTCTTTCTCGCCTTTGACGTCGAAGTAGGAGATAAGGAATTCCCAAAGGTTCTGTCTCGGCTCACTATTATTCTGATCCACAGGAGGATTAGGTGTATTATTCATCGTCTTGTGAGTTGTCTTATTGTTTGTAGTATATTCGGATTGATCAATCTAAGTGAGAGAGCGGCAAAGGCCATGAGGAGCACTGTCCTTAGGGCTATGCGCACGGGGATGAAGTCGACCATGATCTGCATGCCGACATAGTAAGCAATGGTCGTGAATGCCGCCAGGATAAGAAGTCTGCGCACATCGTACTCTATCGGGTGATACTTCCGTCCGAAAGCATAAGAGAGCAACATCATCACCACATTACACATGAGCGAGGCCCACGCACAAGCGACATAGCCGTACTTGGGGGTGAAGATGAGGATCAGCCCCACAGTGATCACAAATCCCACGAGCGAAAATACCGTCCCAAAGTACGTACGATCGCTGAGTTTGTACCACATTGAGAGGTTGTAGTAGATCCCGAAAATGATCTCACTTGCCATCACTATGGGCACGATGCGCAGACCCTCGTAGTAGTCGGGGCTGACGATATGCTTGAAGAAGTCGATCCAGTACATCACGCCAAGGAAGATGATGCAGGTGAAGAGCAAGAAGTAGTTCATCGCTACCCTATAGGCTCGTGGAGCATCGTCCTTCTTCATCTTTGAGAAGACAAATGGATCGTATGCAAATCTGAATGCCTGCATGAACATCACCATTACCACCGAGATCTTGAGACACCCCCCATAGATACCCAGCTGACTCATGGCATAGGCTTTGTCCTCATAGAGTTCGGGAATGAGTATCTGTCCTGCCATACGGCTGAAGTTGCCCATCACACCGAGGAGCATGAGGGGCAGGCAGTAGCGGAGCATCGGCACAATGAGGGTCTTGTCGTACGACTTTAGCCCGGGACGGATCACAGGGAGCATGAAGAGCAGCTCGATAGCCGTCGCCAAGAGGTTGGAGACGAAGATGTACCCTACACCATAATCCGTCCTGTAGAACCACGAAACACTCTCAGGATGATGCTTGTAGAGCCAAGGACAGAGGACAAGGAAGAAGAGATTGAATATAATATTGAGGAAGATGAAAAGGAACTTGAAGAATGCAAATCTCAATGGCCTCTTCGTATGTCTCAGATAAGCAAAGGGCAGCGACAGTAGTGCATCCATCGACACAATGGTCACGAAGATGCCTATGTATTCGGGATAATCGGGATACCCCAGTCCCGACGCAATGTTATCTACGAAAAGTAGCCCCATCAGTAGGAAAAGCCCCACGACGACACCGAGTATCCTCAGTGTCGTCCCATAGACCTTATTCGGTGCATCGGAGGTGTTCATGTACCTGAACAAGCCCGTCTCCAATCCCAAGGTCAGCACCACGAGGATGACGCTCACCCACGCATAGAGGTTCGTCACGATGCCGTACTCTGCACTGTCGGCAAGGACACGGATATAGAATGGAGCCAAGAGCCAGTTGAGGAACTTGCTCACGATGTTGGTGATGCCGTAGATCACGGTATCTTTGGCGAGTCCACCCAAGCCGGAGGATTTATTGACCTTTGTATCGCTCATGGAAGATCGATAATTAACGATAGTTTGGACATCCGCATTCGATTGTTCTTTTCAGTCGAAAAGAGAACGCTCCTTGGGGTGCATCGTACGTCCGAAGTGGTTGTACGCCTGCTCTGTGACCTCCCTGCCTCGGGGGGTGCGCTTCATGAAGCCCTCTTTGATGAGAAACGGCTCGTACACCTCCTCGACAGTCCCGGGGTCTTCGCCTATGGCTGTGGCTATCGTACCGAGACCGACCGGACCTCCACTGAACTTATCCATGATCACCGTCAAGATCTTGTGGTCGATCTGATCCAGTCCGTGGCGGTCGATGTTGAGTGCCTCCAAGGCGTAGCAAGCGATATCGTGGTGGATGCGCCCCGAGCCTTTGACCTGTGCATAGTCACGGACACGTCGGAGGAGAGCATTGGCGATACGAGGTGTACAGCGACTCCGCTCTGCAATCTCTTGTGCCGCATTTTGCTCACACTCGACACCCAAGATTCCTGCACTACGCAAGACGATCCCCTTGAGCGTGTCGATGTCGTAGTATTCGAGGTGTAGGTTGATGCCGAAACGAGCTCTCAGTGGGGCGGTAAGGAGACCGCTACGTGTCGTCGCTCCGATGAGTGTGAAGGGGTTGAGATCTATCTGTATGCTCCTCGCTCCGGGGCCCTTGTCGATCATGATGTCTATACGGTAGTCCTCCATGGCTGAGTAGAGGTACTCTTCGACGACCGGAGGCATACGATGGATCTCATCGATGAAGAGGACATCGTTCGGCTCAAGCGACGTCAATACCCCGGCAAGGTCACCGGGCTTGTCAAGGACAGGACCCGAAGTCACCTTGATACCCACTCCCAGTTCGTTCGCAATGATCTGAGAGAGTGTTGTCTTGCCCAGACCGGGAGGACCATGTAGCAACACGTGATCGAGAGACTCACCACGCATCTTCGCCGCCATGACGAAGACACGAAGGTTCTCCACCACACTGTCCTGTCCCTTGAATGTGTCGAAGGTATAAGGGCGAAGGGCTCTGTCGGGATCGGCTTGTTCCTTGAGTCTGTCCGGCTCCATCGCTCTGATGTCAAACTCCTCCAAGCCGTTGTTGTTTTGCATCTTCATTTGGTTGTATTCCCAAGTATATTTTTTCGTAGGTCAGACGAGGGTGAAGTCAAGCTGTTTGCGCTCAAGGTCGGCATCCGCCACCCTTATGGTCACCTTCTCTCCGAGACTGTACGTTTTCTTTTTGTGGAAGCCACGTAGACAGTAGTTCTTCACGTCAAACTCGTAGTAGTCATCATCAAGCTCACGTATGGAGACAAGTCCCTCACAACCATTCTCGATGATCTCCACATAGAGTCCCCAGTCCGTGACACCGGAGATGACCCCCTCGTACTCCTGACCTATGCGATCCATCATGTACTCCACCTGCTTGTACTTGATCGAAGCACGCTCAGCCTGCGCTGCGGTATTTTCCATCGCAGAGTCATGCTCGCACATCTGTTCGTAGGCACGTTTGTCCACATTCTTCCCTCCTGCGAGGTAGTGTGTCAGCAAGCGGTGTACCAGCATGTCGGGGTGACGGCGGATGGGAGAGGTGAAGTGGGTGTAATACTCGAAGCCCAGCCCATAGTGTCCGATATTGTCCACGGTATATGTTGCCTTCGCCATCGTGCGTATGGTGATCGTCTCTACCAGCTTTTCCTCGGGTTTGCCTTGGACAGCATCCAAGAGGGCGTTGATCGACTTGGCTGTCGCGCTCGGAGTGCCCATGTACTTGAGCTTGTAACCGAAGCGCATCACAAACTCCGATAGGTTCTGCAACTTTTCGGGATCAGGCAAGTCGTGCACACGATACACAAATACCGGTGCTTTCTTGCCGGCCTCGGCCTTACCTATGTGACAAGCGACAGTACGGTTGGCAAGGAGCATAAATTCTTCGATGAGTTTGTTGGCCTCTTTGCTCACCACACTCTTGACAGCAATAGGTTTGCCAGCCTCATCGATCTCGAACTTCAGCTCACTGCGATCGAAGTCGATCGCGTTGTTTGCAAAACGCTCTGCCCTGAGCTTCTGAGCCAGGACATTGAGTGCAAGGATCTCTTCCTTGAATACTCCCTCTCCACCCTCTATGACCGCCTGTGCCTCTTCGTAGGCAAGCCTTGCATCACTGTGGATGACCGTCCGTACGATGCGATAGTCGAGGATCTTGGCTTCCTTGTCAAGCTTGAAGATCACCGAAAAGGCCGGCCTGTCCTCATTCGGACGGAGCGAGCACAAGTCGTTGCAGAGCCTTTCGGGAAGCATCGGCACGGTGCGGTCGACGAGGTACACGCTCGTTGCACGCTTCTGAGCCTCCTTGTCGATGATGTCGTTGTCGTGGACGTAAGCCGTCACGTCTGCGATGTGCACCCCGACCTCCAGATTGCCGTCTTCAAGGACACGGTAAGATAGGGCGTCGTCGAAGTCCTTCGCCTCCTTTGGGTCTATCGTGAGCGTAGGTACTTCCCTGAAGTCTTCTCGGTTGTACTTCGGGTCGTATGCAGACTGTTCGTCGATCCTGTCGGCAGCCTCTTCGACCTCCTTGGGATACACATAAGGCAGACCGAACTCCGCAAGGATCGCATGCATCTCTGTGTCATTTTCTCCGGCACGGCCGATGACATCGATGACCTCACCCACGGGATTCTTTGCCCCCTCTTTCCATTCGACCACACGGACGATGACCTTGTCGCCATCCTTTGCTCCACGCACAAATCTATCGGGGATAAATATGTCGTTGGCGAGCTTGTTGCTCTCCGTCAGAAGAAAAGCCACTCCATTGTTGACTTCGAGCCTGCCCACAAAATTGGCCTCCACACGTTCGATGACCTGTACGACCTCCCCTTCAGGAGCTGTACCTCTGCGTTTGGCATGGAGTTGTATCACCACACGGTCGCCATCCATGGCGTTGCGAGAGTTGCGTTCGGCAATACGTATGGGGGCTCCTCCATCATCTGGAACGAACGAGTTGTGCCCCCTACCTCCCGTACGGCGAAATATACCTTCGAGGCTTTTGCTCGGTGCTTTGTAGAAGTACTTGCCACGCCCCGAACGCTGTATGATCTTCTCGTCCGACAGGCTTGCGACAAGCTCAGACACCACCTCATAAGCAACATCGCCATGTACACCGATGGCAGCAGCTATTTGTTTGTAATTGACGGGGGTGTTGGGATGCTCACGGAAGTACTCCATGATCTTTCCCCTCAACCTCGTGATAGAAGGCATCTTGTCGACAAAGTCATTGCCTGCGGCACTTCTTGACTTTCTCGCCTTGCGCCCCGGAGCCTTGCTCCTTGGTATATATTTACTACTCATTATGTTCTGTTTGATCTTGAGAGAAGGATGAAGCCATTTTTATCCTTCATACAAATGTACAAGATTTAGGCGAAAGGCTCAAACGACGAAGTTACTAATCTGATGATATAAAAGAAATCCCGATCCTATGCTCAATGGCATAGGGTCGAGACTACAATTCTTGGATGTATTTCGTCAAGGGTGCCCTTCTGATCTCAGAAGCTGTACCTAACTCTCAGCCAAAATTCAGAATTTTTCTTGTAAGCATCGAACAGCCCCCCTTTCCTGCTGCCGAGCCAGTCGTAGCCACCCATGATATGGATCTGATCGCTCAGAGCATAGTCTGCGGTGAAGCGACTGAACCACCCCTGCCCCACCATATCGATGTAAGCGAAGTCGGATAGTTTGAGAGTATTGCCCAGCAGGCTTTTTGAGATGCTGAGGGTGAGGAGGGCAGTCGTTTGATCTTGGCTGATGTGCGACTTGTAGCCGAAGATACTTTCGGAGGAGACCTGCCCCGAGATCATCCAGTCGTTGGGGGCATACCAGTCGATACCCATGAGCCAGTTGAGCGTCTCGAAGCCCTCCGAAGGTTTCGGCGCACTGTATGTGAAATGCTTGTCAATGCTCAGCGCTGCCTCTCCTCGGATCACGACCTGTCTTACAGGAAGCGCAATGTCTGCACCTATCAATCCCATACGGTAGTGTCGTGGCACGATGGTGAGGGCTTGTGGCGATACCCATTGTTGTTCGAAGATGGGCATCTTGTTCCAAGTATGCAGTGCAGAGAGAGAGAAGTCCACGCCCGGGAGGGTAAAACTCAGCCGCCCGCCGTACTCAATGTTGCGGATGTTGAAGTCCGGCCTGCCGGCATCGGTATCCCACGATACCTTCAGCCCCGGATGGGCATCAAGAGCAGCAAAGGGATACCAGGGGTTGCGACTGTCTGTGGGCAACTTATAGCCCTCGAAGGTGGGTACGAGCACCGCTTCAAACTGCACTTTCTCGTTGAAGAGCAAGAAGCGCAACGCATTCATCGGCATACGGATGTCGTCGTAGTCTTGAGCCAAAAACTCGGTCAAGTCCATCGGAGACAAGTGGTCGGTGATACGGATGCCGTCGGCCACGCCCCAGATGATGAGTTGTCGCCCGGCTTTGAGTCCCCAGTGGTGTTCCCTATGCTCGAAGTAAGCCTCCCGCAGACGGATCGAGGTCTCTTCCTTGAGGAGGGCATTGTGTACGATGTTGAGCGAGACATTGACCTGAGAAGACCCGAAAGTTTTCTTTACCTCCGTCCTCACCGTCGATCGTGAGCTCATGAAGTCAAAGGGCGAACTGCTCCTCAAGGCCTGATAAGTATCGACAAAGCCCTTGACCTCAAATCTCTGCTTATCATCTTGTTGTCCCCATGCCACAAGGGACACGGCAAAGGTCAGTACGACCGAGACGAACAAGTTCCATCCCTTGGTGATCCCGAGCATCTTCATCACATACTGCCTTTTTCAAGAGTGGAGACACTGAACTTTGACTCCTCGAGAGGGATGTTGAAGCTGAGTCTGCCAAACTCCAGCACTGTCTTGTGACCGGTCTGCTCGTTGGACATTTCCATCTTCTTGGCTGTCCAAAATCCATCGACCTTCTCGATCCGTGAGAGGATGAGCCGGCGGTGGAGCTTATCCATCTTGTCATAATACTCGACCTTTACGGGTATGTGGCAGTCCTGACGGATCCAGACCAACTTACGAGAGTACACATCACGCTTGTCCTTGGAGACCGACTCCACCTTCCAACACTTTTGTCCGTCGAGCGTCTCCTCGCCCAAAAGGTTGTGTGTGTCTTCGTCCACATTGCGACTGCCCATGTCGTCGTAAGTGAAATCACTACCCATGAAGTAATCCTTCTTTGCGGACGAACCACTGATACGTCTTGTCTTCTTCATCGCAGGAAGATAGAGCCACTTATCATCATCTTTGCCCATCTCGTCGTAGTCCCATGTGAGGAAACCGGTCCCCTTGACATCCCCGGGATAGAGGAAAAACATCAGGGTCTTGCGGTCTTTCTTCCCCTTGCCCACATCGATGGAGTAAGACATGAGTTTGCGCTCACGTGTACTGCCGCGCTTATTGATCAAGGTCATCGTCAACTCTGACTGACGGGTATCACCGTTGGGACGATCCTTCGCCATCTGCATGATGTCTCGACCGCTCTGTGCTTGGACTCCGAAGATAGAGAGGAGAGAAATCAGCAGTATGTTTGTTGCCATGCGTTTCATATCGGTAAAATCTTTTTTTGAGGGGAGCTGTCTGCCGTAACCCTTTGACGAGCCATACGACCATGATCGGGACTCCCTTATGGTGAAAAAAATGTTAGTAAAGTCTCTCTTAGAATTTGTTTTTGTCGTGGGACAGAATGTTTTCTATTACGGGACAGAATACATTCTGTCGTTGTCCGGAATATGTTCTGTCAGCACCTTGTTTCTCGCGCAGTTCAAGCCTCCTTGCCGAAGATGTTGAAGCGACGGAAGAGTAGAGGAGTGATACACAAGTCCGCCAAAATTGCAGTGAACATCCCGGCCACAGAGAGGATGCCCATATGGACGAATGAAGCCCCTTCGGAAATCGTATAGGCCGCAAAGTTGGACGAGACGATGACACTCGTCAGCACGATGGGTGTCCCCACGATCCTGAACGACTTGAGTACCGCCCCTCGGTAGTTGCGCTGGCGGTCAAACTCCAAATGACCGTGGTTGAAGAAGTGGATCGTGTCGTCCACTGCAAGACCCAGGATCATCGGCATGATCGTCGCGGTCATCATGTCCAGAGGATAGTCGAGCAGTCCCATCAGACCACCCACCACGAGGGCAGGCATGATATTCGGGATCAAGCCTATCAGCCCCACACGGATGCTGCCGAAGACCATCATCATCAATACACCGATGATGATCAGCGAGATGACGAAGGAGGACAACTGTCCGTGCACGACATATTGCATCATCGTGGTGAACTGTGGCAGACTCCCTACGGGTGTGATCTTTGCTGTCGGGAATGCCTTCCGTGCAAAGTCCGTGATCCGGGCGAGCTCACGCTCGGCTTCACCCGAGTTGTATTTGCGTATCTCGACCTTCAGACGGAGGCGTTTGTACTCGTAGTCGATCCAGTTTTCGGCCTCGCTGCCCCCTGCATTTTCGTACAGCAGTAGCTGCTGAGCGATCTCCTCGGCATCGTCGGGGATGGTATAGTAGGCTTCGTCACCATCGTGCAAGGTCTGATTGAGATCCTTGAGGATGTTGAGGAGTGAAGTTGTACGCTTGGTGAGAGGATAGCTTTCGACCTCCTTCGTGACGACATCGAGGGCATGTAGGCTCCGAGGAGTCTTGGCATCACCTTCGTTGGGGAAATGGATCATGAGGTCATAGGAGTAGAGCGATCCGAGTTCGCTCTCCGCCACATGGAGGAGATCACGCACATACTCTACCTTTCGACCCATAGTACGCTCGACATCGAAAGCAGTCTCCATCCTCGTGAACCCATAGATCATCACTGCCGTAAGCAGTCCGGAGATGAGCCAGATGGACTTCTCGTGCCCAAGTACCCAGACACCGAATCTCTCGAGGAGACTGTCCATACACGAACGCTTCTCAACGGCGGAGGGGTTCGGTGTGCGATCCTTGCCCATACTCAGTGTGGTGGGCATGACCATGATGGCAATCAAGAAAGAGAAGAGGACACTGGCCGAGGTCGTGATCCCTACGAAATGAAGGGGGACGACAGGGATTGCCAAGAAGGACAACAGGGCGGCAAAGGTAGTCAAGGCACTGAAGAGGATGGGCCAGCCTGTCTCTTCGATCGTCTCTATCGCAGCGAGTTTGCGCTTGCCATGCCGGCGCATCTGCCGTCGGAAGTAGGAGTGGATGTGGATGTTGTAGGCGATGGCAACGGCAAAAGCCAGGAGTATCGGTATCATGATCATACCACTGTCGATCTCCAAGCGGAGATAGCCTGCTATACCATAAGCCATGATGATGGATGAGATGGCTGTGATGACAGGTACCACGACACCTCGGACAGTCCTTGTCGCCAGTGCCAGCACGACGATCGCGAGGAGGATCGCAAAGCCCAAGACTCGAGGCATCTCCTTATTGATCCAGTCCATCTTGCGTTCGGCAAGATAGGGCATACCGGTTCCCTTGGGGTTGAGAGGAGCGTATTCGGGCTTGGTGATGATGTGATGGAGCTCCTGACCCGTGAGGGCTTCGGCAGGAGAACCTGCCCCCTTCTTGTCCCCGACCGTATCGGCGGGGAAGGGGCGCAACTTGAGCAGTATCCAGGTCAGTCTGCCGTCGGCTGATACGAGCCTGTTGGCGATATTGGGCTTGAGGTAAGCCTTTCGCTTGATCTCCTCCAGCCCCTCAGGATCGGAAGGGATCTCTTCAGGCACGATCTGCTCGATGACCATGCCCTCCTCTTCACCGATCATGAACTCGATGTCTGTCAGCGAAGTGATCTTTTCGGCATAGGACATGCTGTCGAGCATCTCGTTGGAGAGACGACGGATGAGTTCGAGGTTGGGGCGGGTGAAGATATCCTCACTCTCGACCAGCACGGCGGCAAAGTTGTCATTGCCGAAGATGCTCTTGAACTCTTCGGTCTGTACGATCATGGGGTCATCCTCGAGGAAGTAGTCCTCCCATGATGTCTTGATGTTGAGGAAGCGCATACCGTTCAGCCCGAAGAGGACGAGGAGGACAAAGACTCCGAGGACGAACCACCGCTTCCCGATGATCCACTCGCCTTGTCGGCGAAACCATCTGTTGATACGTTCGATCTTCATGTGTGTATGGTATAAATAAATTATGTATTATATCTGCATCAATTCTTTCCACCCTGCCGTCGCAAAGGTGACGTATTCCCTCAGACCTTGTTCGAGTTCGGCCTCGGTGAGAGCATCGTTAGATACGATCTCGGTGAGGATATTGACCCACCATGTAGAGGACAGTTTGAGGAAGAAGGGAGAGACCTCACTATAAACCTGTGGATACTTCTCCTTAAACGCTCGCAGGTAAGTCAATCCGAATGCCACCTGCCGCTCCAAGAGACTATCCTTGTAATGCTCCAGAGAGGATCCGCCGGAACGTAGGAAGAGGAGTTTGATCTCCGTGCGGTAGTGCTTCGTCAGCTTGACAAACTCATCCACTGTCACGTCTCGGTAGCGAGAGGGGGTATTCATGTACAGCTCCATGTTCTCTTCGCTACAATGCTCCTTCAGTATCGTCTCGCTCGCCTCCAGCAGTGGTGTGAGGACAGCCCTGAACAAGGCATCCTTGTTGTCAAAATGGTTGTAGATATTACTCACCGTCACCCCTACCTCTCTGGCGATCACTCGGAGAGAGGCATCCCTGAAGCCCTTCGCGATGAATTCCTCACGGGCAGCCTGGAGTATCCTCCATCTGGTCTTGTTGTTGCTCAAATCCTGTTTCATACCTATCACAAAGTTATCACCCATGAACAGTGTTCACAATACCATCATCTCGGTATTTAGCGAGCTGCCAACCCGCCCCACGACCCAAGATATGGTGACTCAGCTCGTCTCCAGCCGTTAATTGAGGATCGACAGAAAACTGTTCTCTCTACTTTGTGCGCATGAGTGATATGAGGACTTTAGCTTAAAATGGATCAACTATTTGTATTTTTTGATTAAAAATCAGTATCATTGTAGGACAGAGAATACGATCTCTGACAAAATATAACTACCGAATTACTACCGAGTATGAAAGACTTCAAATGATAAATGATTAACCATCAAATAACATATAATTAAAATACTATGACTTCTACTTCTTTCCGTAAACTTGCCGAACTTCTTCTCGCTATCGGCTATGTGGCTTATGCTTTTTGGAACATCTCTGAAGGAGACTCTTACCTTGATCAATCGTTTTACTTCTTCTTTGCCGCGATCTTGTTGATGGCTGTGTTCTTGGATCCGAAAACGAAATCTCACAAGATGACTCCAAAGGAGAGAACAAGTTACTTCAAGGTAGTCCTTATGGGCATCATCGTTTTCGTAGTGGTGACTGTAGGGGTTTCGGTTTATGCCTTCTTTGTCAAGGGAATATCTGAGGTGATAAGTGTGATGCTTAGTGGTGCTTTAGCTGTCGTCATTCTTTCGGGATTTCTCTCACAGTATAAAACGTCCCCTGAGGGTAAGGATTTGCATAGGGAATTGAAATAACTTTTTTCTTTTAACACCAAATTCTATCGTAGACTTCATATCCAAGGGCTTGATCTTGTTTCGATGTGGCGATTTATTTGACTGTAATTGACGATAACCAACTCGGAGTGAATGTCCGTACGTTGTCTTTGTGTTGACTAATGAGCCCTTCTTGGTGATGTGTTTATATCCAGAAGAGTGTGTATTTTTCTGCAGACTTGGTAAGTAGAAACCAAATTTTGTTTGTAAATTCGTCTGAAACTCAATGTTAAAAACACTTGTGCGATAAGTATTCGTAGAGGGGCAGAAGAGTCAGTGAAGAGGATGAGAGTTGTATCGGGCATGGTACCGTGGAGATATGTGGTGTGGCTGGTCGTAGGTCTTTGTACCCTATCGGTCATGTCGATGGATATTCATGCCCAAGTCTCCCACATTGTCAAGGTCACCGATGCACTCAACCACAAGCCTATCCATGGGGTGTCCGCTGTCTCATACCTCCCCACGAAGCAACAGCACACAACACTGCTATCGGGAGCATTCAGGCTCAAGATCTCGCAGGAGGTCATCTCTTCAGGAAAGGCAATAAGCATCAACTTGGTGCACTCGGACTACCACCCCATCACACACACTTATATCCCACGAGATCTTGCAGGTGACACCGTACGCATAGAGATGATGCCGATCGGACAGTTGGCCAATGAGGTCTTGGTCGAGCGTGCACGGTCGGTGTACCAAGCTCAGGGCAATCCCGCGCTACTCCTCCTCGACACCCTTATTCAGGCGAGAGCATCGAAGAGAGATGAGTACACTTATCGCGTGTATGACAAGCTGAACCTGGCTATCGCCAACTTTGATCTGAATAATAAGTTACTCAACCGACTTTTTCCATTCTTTCGCAACTACGTCACGACTTCCAAGCTCAATGGCAAGTGGGTGCTTCCACTCTCACTCAGAGAGACGGTGTACGACATCGGACACAATCCCGACGATGATCGAGTGCGGGAGATCATACGCTACCGTAACCGTACCGGCGTCGATCAGAACATCGACGATGGTACGATGACACAAAGTTTGGAGGAGATCTTCCCTCGCATAGACATATTCAAGGATGACATCAAGCTCCTCGATAATCGTTTTGTCTCTCCACTATCAAGTACGGCACCGAGGTTCTACAAATACTATCTCACGGACACGATCATCACCCGGGGACGGGTCACACAGGTCATACAGTACTACCCATACAACCCCAGGACTTTCTGCTTCAGGGGGCAGCTCTACTTGACGATGTCGGATGGTGAGCTACAGGTATTGAGATGTGAGATGGAAGTCCCGAAGACGATCAATCTCAATTTCGTCGGAGCACTCAAGATCACTCAGGATTTCAAAGAGAGCGACAACGGCCGCTGGGTGGTAGACAAGGAGGAGATGAACATCAACCTCACACTCTTTAAGAAGGCTCTCGCCCTCTATGCCGAGCACACGAGGAAATACGATAAGTATAACTTTGAGACTCCGGACACTCTGCTCACACGCAGCCCTATCCCGATACGCAACTTGTCCGATGCTCCCGAGGCTGCTCGTTATGGTGTAGAACTCACGTCCCAACCGCTCCTGGCATCGGATGATGGAGCAAAGGGTTTTCTCGAGGAAGTACGACGTGTCCCTTTCTACAAAATAGCATTGGACGCTGCTGAGATGATCTCACGAGGTTACATCCGCACATCTTACTCACCGTACAAGTACTATGGAGGGAGTAAGTTTGACATCGGCCCGATACCGACCTTCTATAGCAAAAACGACATCGAGGGGGTCCGTCTGCGCTTCGGGGGACGGAGCACGGGCTACCTGTCCCCACGACTCTTCATCTCCGGCTATGGAGCTTACGGCTTCGGCGATAAGCAGTGGAAGTACAATGGAGAAGTGACTTATAGCTTCAAAGACAAACGCTACTTCCTTGACGAGTTCCCAAGGCATGATCTATCACTCATGCACGAGTACGACCTCCATACCCCCGGGCAGATCTACAATGACAATGATAAGGACAACATCTTACGCAACCTCGGGACTTCGTACCTCACGAGCCGTTCGTATCGCAAGACATGGCGACTCAGATACCGACACAACGGACTGAATGGGCTATCCGTCGAGCTCTCAGCGAGACACACGCTCGACAAACCTACAGGGTCGCTCTCCTATGTCTACGTTCAGAAGGATTCGACCTTCCTCAATCTCCCTCACCTTCAAGACATGTCTTTCGGCATTCAGCTACGCTATGCTCCGGGCGAGCGTGTCTACGAAGGTAACCTCAAGGCAGGCTCAAGACGACAACAGCAAAGAGATCTCCCCATCTTCACCCTACGACATGACACCTCGGTGAAGCTCCTCGGCGGAGACTTCTACTTCAACAAGACCGAAGCCGGGATCGAACAAAGGTTATGGTTCTCATCGTATGGCAACTTGGACTACAAGATGGTGGTGGGTAAAATCTGGAACAATGTCCCCTTCCCTCACCTCTATACCCCGCCTACCAACTCGGCAATAGCCTACAATGAACACTCATTTCAGCTCCTCCGACCACTCGAATACATAGGAGACGAATATGCGACACTCTTTGCATCTTACCACATGAGAGGATGGCTCATCAGTCGCATCCCACTCCTCAACCGTCTCAACCTTCGAGGAGTACTCTCTCTCAATGCCCTCTATGGCAACACCTCCAAACTCAATAGTGTCAAGACAAGCAAAGAACTCTTCATCCTCCCCTCATCGACCTCGGAGATGACTCACACCACACACGTGGAGATAGGGTTCGGATTCGAAAACATCCTGCGAATCTTGCGTGTCGATGTCTTCAGACGCCTCACCCCTCCCGGGATCAATGCCGGTCCTGATTATGGCATCAAAGGGGAACTCCGCTTCAACTTCTGACTAATGAGGTGACACCTCCTCAACGCCCCCAAGCCTTTCATGCATAGACCGTTGATTCTCTTGAGGCAAATTCTCCCACAGACAAAGCAACACAAAAAAGCCTTGAAAGTCTCACTAAGAGAATTTCAAGGCTTACACTTTGAGTAGCGAGACCGAGAATTGAACTCGGGACCTCATGATTATGAATCATGCGCTCTAACCATCTGAGCTATCTCGCCATTTGCCCTGCAAAGTTAACGCTTTTTTCCGAACAGGCAAATTATTTTACGAGAATATTACTACGACAGTGACAATTCGGGAGCAATCACTCTCAGTCCCTGTTCGCCACCCTCATGAGAGATGTCGACGATGTAAGCACCACCATGTCGGACATTGCCATCGAGGATCTCCTGTGTGATGAGGTCTTCGACATACTTGGCGATGGCACGCCGCAGTGGTCTCGCACCATACTGTGGATCATAGCCCTTTTCAGCCAAGAAGGTTTTGGTCGCATCGGTATAAGAGACTGTGATATTGAGCTGTTCGAGACGCTTGTCCAAGTCACCAAGTTCAAGATCCACGATCTTACGTATGTCGTCAGATCCGAGGGCATTGAAGGTCACTATTCGGTCGATACGGTTGAGAAACTCCGGAGAGAAACTCCTCTTGAGAGCCTTCTGTATCACCGCCTGTGAGACACCCGAGGGATCATAAGTATCCGCATCACGGAAGCCTATGCCATCACCGAAGTCCTTGAGCTGTCGTGTCCCGACATTCGAAGTCATGATGATGATTGTGTTTTTGAAGTTGACTCGTCGACCGGTACTGTCCGTGAGGATACCATCATCGAGGAGCTGAAGCAAGAGGTTGTGCACTTCGGGGTTTGCCTTCTCTATCTCATCGAAGAGGACGACCGAATACGGCTTACGGAGGACCTTCTCTGTCAGTTCGCCCCCCTCATTGTATCCCACATATCCCGGAGGCGCACCGATAAGACGTGACACCGCATGACGTTCCATAAACTCACTCATATCGACCCTGATCAGGGCATTTTCGCTACCGAAAAGCTCACGTGCGATCTGCTTGGAGAGATGGGTCTTACCGACACCCGAAGAACCAAGGAAAAGGAAAGTCCCGATCGGTCTGGAGGGATTGCGGAGTCCTACCTTGTTACGCTGGATGGCACTCGAGATGTCGGAGACGACATGATCCTGTCCGATGACACGAGCGGACAGACGCTCCGAGAGCCCTGAAAGGTTCTTGAGATCGTCACGAGTGAGCGACTCCAAAGGCAATCCGGTAGACAGCGACACGACCTTCTCCACCGTATCCACATCCACGATGAGTGGTGCGGCAGTCTCGACTCCGTTCTTCAAGTCCTCGATATATTTATCTAGTTCCTCACGAGCGACCTTCTCCTCATCCCTGTACTTTGTTGCCAATTCATAGTCGAGATTTTTGACCGCAAGGAGCTTCGCCTCATGTACCGTCTTGAGTCGCTCCTCCAAATCAGAGATGCGTGTAGGCTCAGCCTGATGCATGATGAACGTATGTGCTCCGGACTCATCGAGGGCATCTATGGCTTTGTCAGGGAACTGTCGCTCGGTGACATACCTTGCGGTCAGCTTGACACAAGCCTCGAGAGCTTCGTCCGTGTACTTGACCTTGTGAAACTTCTCGTATGTCGGGCGAAGTCGTCTGAGGATGTTGAGCGTCTCTGCCTCATCAGTTGCTGCGACGACCACCTTCTGAAACCTACGATCCATCGCCCCATCCTTCTCTATCGACTTGCGGTACTCCTCCATGGTCGTCGCTCCGATACAACGCACCTCACCACGAGCCAAAGCCGGCTTGAGGATATTTGCGGCATCGAGTCCACCTTCGGGATTACCACTCCCCATGATGGTATGTATCTCATCTATATAGAGGATGATCTCCGGATGCTCCTTGAGCTCTGAGATGACTGTCTTGAGACGCTCCTCGAACTGCCCACGATACATCGATCCCGCCACGAGACTTGCCAGATCAAGTGAGACGATCTTCTTGTCCATCAGTGCGATGGGGACCTTCTTCTCCTCTATCCTCTGAGCGAGAGCCTCGACAATGGCCGTCTTCCCTACACCCGGATCACCGAGCAAGATAGGGTTATTTTTCTTCTTTCGGCAGAGGATCTGAGCGATACGCATCATCTCATCCTCGCGCCCATATACAGGGTCGAGCTTACCGCTACGAGCGGCATCATTGATCGACACGCCGTAAGCATCCAGCATCGGTGTGTCCTTCTTACCCTTTTCCTTAGGAGCTTTGTCCGTCTTATCTTCGGTCGGCTTCTTCTCCTTTTTATCGTTGTTGAGCAACTCGTCGCCCCAGTTCTCTTCCGGGTTGTCCTCCTTGAAAGGCTGAGGGGTGCTCATACGCATATCATCGTTGTATGTATCTTTTTCTATCATTATTCCGGTCAAAATGTAGTTCGACTGTCAAGGCACCTGAGTGAGACGACTCACCAAGTCCCTTACCATTCTCACTACACAATCCGTGCCAAACTTCGAAAGTCGGACGCACAAGTCATAATTGTCTGCCACACCCCACTCTCTTGTCGTGTAGTAGAGATAGTACTCCTTACGCTCCTTGTCCACCCTTTCGATCTTCTCTATGGCCTCCTCCTTCGAGATCGAGAGACGCTCCATGACCCGAGCAGCCCGACGCTCCATGTCATCGGTCACGAAGATCGAGATGAGCCGAGGCTGCTCCCTCAGGACATAATCGCTACAACGCCCCACAAACACCGCGGGGCCTTGTGTCGCAAGGTGTTCGATCGTAGCGCACTGACGAGCAAAGAGGCTCTCATCGCTGAGAAATCCCGAAGTGTACGTATAGAATGCGTTGGTCATCGGATAGCCCGAGTCATAGATATAGGGAAACGCTCGGGTATTCCGCTCATCGACCTTGCGCAGGATGTCCGCCTGTATGTTGGTCTCCTTGGCGGTGAGATCCAAGAGGTTTTTGTCATACATAGGTATGCCAAGTGCCTTACTGATAGCCTCGGCAAGGGCCAGTCCCCCACTGCCGTACGAACGCCCTATGGTGATGAAATAGTTGGGAGATGAATTAGTTGTCATAACCAATACACTGTTAAGTTCATTACCTACATTAGCACAAATATCCCATATTTCTGCAAACTCTACACCGCAATGTAGCAATAATAAACGAGAATCGGGTGAGTCCAAATAGAAAACTTTGGCTCACCCTACTTTGAGGTATCGCAGAACGAATAAAAGCTCAGGGGATCAAGTTAATTTACGAGACAAAAGTATCTGTATGTGTTGTAACATCCTTGAAGACAGCCTTGAATGTCAGTACCTGAGTTCCTTGAACTTATTTATTGGTTTTAGCACTATTTTTTATATATTTAGAGACACATCACACATAGACAATAGAAAAAAGAAGCCTTGACCATAATTTGGCAGAGGATCCTGATTGAGAGACCAATTGAGATACAGGCCATGATGTATAAAAGAGGGGATTCCAATTTTATTCTATTTGAACGAACTAATAATTACCAATGAGAATAGATAGAGTTATATTCGGATTGATACTTCTCCCCATGATGGTATGGACACCTTCTGTAGCAAAGGGAGAAGGGAGGAAGAAGGTACAGATAAGAGTCCATTACACTACCAAGTACCATCAATTTGAAGGGCAAAAACAAGCACTTGTGGATGAGGCCATCTTGGATATTGGTGGCAAGATCTCCCACTTCTATGGACTCAATAATGTCCAAAGGGAGTTGATTAAAGAACGTATTTTGGCTCAAGGGGGTAGCCAAGGAGATGTGATGAATGCTTGCGAGCGTGCAGGCTACCCAAGAACAAACCTAAATTATCAGGTATGGAAGAATTATCCCACGACGAATAGCTTCACTTTCACTGAAAAGACCTTTAAGCACCTGCGCTATACAGAACCGATGAGCAAGCCTAAGTGGACTTTGGTACCAAAGGATAGTATCATCGCAGACTATCACTGTCAGCAGGCCAAGACCGAATACTTAGGGCGACATTGGACGGCATGGTTTACCACCGAGATACCCTATAGCGATGGTCCTTGGAAGCTTTACGGATTACCGGGGCTTATCCTGCACGCAGAGGAGAGCGAAGGTCTATTTGCCTTTTCGTGCATACAGATAGAGCGTGTCGAGGATGAAACCCTTCTCTATCCCAAAGGGAAATACGTTGAATGCAGCAAGCAAGAGTATCGCAACCTCATGAAGCTGCTATGGAAATCACCTGATGCACTATTTGAGAAGTTGACCGGCTTTAGGAGCCGAGGGAAAGATCAGTTTGGCAAGGATAAGACCTATCCGGAGAGAGTAGCACTATTTTTGGAAAAAGAACAATGATAGGTAATGTGCGTTTGCTCCCTTTATGCCTATGGATACTACTCTCGCTTATATCCACTATGGCTGTTGCGCAAACTACATACAATGGGCGAGTAATAGACGAAAAAGGTGTACCCATACAAGATGTCAATGTACTGCTCTACCGCAATCAATCTTCACTCGTCGGCTACACTTTTACCGAGGAGGACGGCAGATTTCAGATAACGACTGAGAGAGATGTCGACCCGGTAGCTATAGGATTTGTGCTACAGGGCTACGAGACGAAGCGCATAAAAATCGAGGAGTATAGAAGTGGTATGGATATTAAGCTACAAAGTGTCACGTTTGAACTCCGAGAGGTCAATGTCCGCGTCGAGAGGATCAAGCAGAAGCAAGACACACTGGTGTACAATGTATCCGGCTTCAAGCTAAGCCAAGACAGAAGCATTGCCGATGTGATAAATAAGATGCCGGGGCTGGCTGTACGCTCAGATGGGCAAATCACCTTCGAAGGGAAGCCTATAAATAAATTCTACATAGAGGGTTTAGATCTACTTGGCTCTAAATATGCCCAAGCGAGCGAAAACATAAGTGCCGACATGATAAAGGATGTACAGGTACTGCAAAACCATCAGCCGGTAAGGAGTCTGAAAGGGGTACGATTTAGTGATCAAGCAGCACTAAACATCGTACTAAAAGATGAGATGAAGAATGTATGGTCAGGGATACTGAATGCCGGGATCGGTAGTACAGCACAAGACTTGACACAAAGCAGGAGAGAGGTTCTCTACAGCGCACGCATGATGGGGATGGTATTTGGCCGTAAGATGCAGAACCTCTCCATGTATAAGTGCGACAACACAGGCAAAGATATCACCAATGAAATACAAGACTTGGCGACAGAGCTACATGGCAATCAGGCGGAAACCGGTCTATTGAGAAGGCTGGTAGCACCTGCAACAGCAATAGATCGGGAGCGATCTACATTCAATCAATCACACCTCATCACCACCAACCACCTTGTAAAGACCAAGAGTACTAACGATATCCGTCTCCAGCTATCATACTTTTGGGATAAGACAAGAGGAAATACGGCATTATTAACGAAGTATTTGGAGCATGAAGGTATGACCCTATCGGAGGAAAGTAGCGTGGGCTCGAGGGAGAGCAACCTGAAAGGGGAGCTGACCTACAATGTCAATAAAGAGAGGAATTACATCAACAACCGCCTATACGGAAGCTTCACAGTAGACAGAAGCGATGGGACATCCCTCCTACAACAAAAGTTGATACAGCAGAGTGTTGCACTCAAGAAGTCTTATCTCACGGAAGATTTTGAGATCACACATCGCCTAAAAAATGGCAATACGATCGAGGGGGCTTCCCTTAGCACTTACAGCTATCTACCCGGTCAGCTGCTGACGGCAAAGGGATTTAATGAGCGTTTGGATATATCGGCATTTCAGTCGGATAATCATGTCGCATTCAATCACACCATCAGAGGCTTTATCCTAAGCCAACGCATAGGCTACCGACTGAAGCACCAAGAGATCGTGGTGCGCTACCCGGAGGTGGATAGTAGAGAAAGGTACACCCAGCAGAATTGGTATGCATCGACAGGAATGAACTTCCGAAGGAAAGCACTAACCCTAAGGGCAACATTAAAAGCCGATATCGTACACCGACAATATGGGACAAAGAAAAAAGTGAGGGCTACATTACAGCCTGACTTACACGTACAATATGAATATAGTGGCACCTCTACCGCCTCACTCTCCTATAACTACCTCGAGTACCCCGATGCCCTCACATCTATCTACCGCACACCTATCTTCACCTCTTATAGGGTGGTCACGGCACACACCGGGAGCTTGGAGCAGAGGGGCAATCATGCAGTAATCCTTGGGTTCAAGTATCAACATCCAATCAAGGGGCAGTTTGCAAGTATCAACGCTTCGTGGAATAAACGGACTAATGAGGTACTCTACCAAAGCGTCCTACAAACCTCGATTTATAGGCAGATACCCACTGAACAGCGATACCACGCCTCAAGCTATTTTCTGAACGCAAACTTGGCAAAATCATTCTACTGGTGTAGGACGTTGATATCCCTCAGGGGACGACAGCTATGGAGTGATTACTACCTATTGAATAGGGATGAAAAAGCACCTTGGCAAATGCAGAATACCGAGCTGAGCTTGGCTCTCTCTATGCAACCGGCTAAGTATATCTCCTATGAGCTGACAAGCAAGATATTGAGCAATAAACAGATAAATAAAGAGGATCGCTCCATCTCCAACCCTCGGATAACATCTTTCTCTCACACACTCGAATTATTTATTTTCCCTCTTAAGTATCTGGAAATAGGATGTAAGAGTGAATTTTATCATCACACCGATAAGAGCCTACAAAACAATCTATTTACCGATGCACACATCGCCTATAAGAAGGATAGATACGAATTCAGACTTTCCTGTAGAAATGTCTTTGGGAACAATCAGTATCAGATGAGATGGCAGACTTCTACCACCGATATGTACTCCATATACCATCTACGCCCGAGAGAGGTGTTTTTTGACTTCTCTATCACCATATAACGCACAGTCTCTAATAGTTACCGATATTTAGCGGAGGTACATGTAAAGACAAGACACAGATCAAAATGGATTGATTTACAAACTCTTGTTCGCTTTACGGCGTATCTCCTTAGATCCAACTGATGCATCTTGCCCCTCACACTCACCACAACACCTCATGTACCGCCCTCAGAAAGAATATCCGAGCGAAAGATAAGGTATATAGGGTACAAAAATAAGCTTATTCGCCTCTCCTTTGGTCGTAAGGATAGGTGAAAATCCGACTCTGAACATAAAGCCCCCCTTTACAGGCTGATATCGGAAGCCCAAAGTCAATGTCCCGGCCAAATTAAAGTCTGAACCGCTTCGATGCCTCCTGACACATCCCGTGTCATAGAGACTGTAGTGACCACGCATGAATGTCGCTCCTGCTCCCATCTCGAAGTATCGTCCTCTACGACCCAACAAATAGTTGACTTGTATGGGGACGGTCACCACACCGTTCGAACCGGATCCATAGTAAGAGCCACCGACACGAAGTCCCCAGCCGTTGAGGCGACGATCAAAACGGGTCTCAAAGTTCAAACTCAAAGGAGTCAGGCCGAGCCCTGCCGCTTCGACAAAGATGGACTTCGGCACAACATCAGTCCTATCCACAGAAACAGACCGCCTTTCTACTTTTATTCTCCGGTCATTTGAGGCACTCAGCTGTTGCGACTCGGAATTATACTCCCCCGAGCCTGAAGCACAAAAGATGAACAAACAGCCAAAAAGGTGGCAATCACAATTCTTTTCATATACAAACATTCATACTGTTTAATTGATTCGCGCAAATATATAAAACATGTCCGAACTAAGGATGGCTCTCGTCCATATTTGCATCAAAAAGACCTCTCATCCGAGAGTAGAAATCAAATCTTACGACTTTTTGCCCCCATTACCATGGGGAGCGAGTCGAGAAAAAACAGAATTGAGCCGCTTTCTCCACGTTTGTACACACTTCGATCAGAGTTCTTTAATCGAACGATGCTGAACGGAGGTTTCGGGACTATTGCTATATTTGCAGGGGACATGCGGATCCGGCAGTCCCGAGTTTTTGAGCAATTTATAATCAAGAGAAGACCTATGAGTTTCGAACATCTGCAAGACAATATCAACGCCTCTGAAACAAAGGAGGGCAAATATCCCCTATTGCTTTCTGTCGTGGAGGACTTCGTCTCCAGTGACGATCATCCCATCAGCAAGCTATCCAACATCGTGGCTGCCATACACGAAACCCTCCGTCCGTTATGGACGGGATTTTATGTCGTGATAGAGGATGAGCTCCAACTCTTCCCATTTCAAGGCCCTCTCGCCTGCACACGCATCAAGCATGGGAAGGGTGTCTGCGGACAGTCTTGGGCTCAGGACAAGGTATTGGTCGTACCTGATGTCGAACTATTTCCGGGGCATATCGCTTGTTCGTCGCGTTCGCGCAGTGAGATCGTCCTTCCGGTACACTCTTTGAAGGGCGAAGTGGTGGCAGTCTTGGACATCGACAGCGAAGAGGTCGGGACATTCGACGAAGTGGATGCGAAGTACCTGACCATGGTGTGCGATGCCTTGAGTACCCTGCCTTGGGCTCGTCTGCAAGAGATATGATCCGATAGGCCGGCCATAAACATAAAGCAAAACGGCGGAAGTCAGATGCTCTGACTTCCGCCGTTTTGTATCTTGTCTTGTTCCTTTAGAAGGAGTAACCCAAAGAAATGTAAGGCATATAAGGGAAGAATATAACATCACCATCCTCTATATGCAGGAATGGAGCAAAACCGGCTCTGAACATGAAGCCCCCCTTGACCGGTTGGTAACGATAACCAAAGGTCGTTGTCCCAATCAGCCTTGTATAGGTGTCTTTGGACTTACCTGAATCCGGTCCATAATCACGATCTCTGAAGAGAGACGAATAACCATGAAATAGAGTTGCCCCGGCACCTATCTCAAAGTAGTTGCCTCGCCGTCCCAACAAATAAGTCAGCTGGACAGGGACAGTGACGATTCCTGTGCTACCAAATCCTAAAAATGAAGCACCGACACGAAGTCCCAAACCATTGAGCTGACGTGCAAAACGGGTCTCAAAGTTGAAACTCAAAGGGCTTAATCCTGCCCCTCCGGCTTCGATAAAGAAAGACATGGGGATGACATCTGTCTTTTCCACAAAGGCAAGGCGTCTTTCGGCCTGCATTCGTGTGACGGTCATCGTATCTACTTGTTGCCACTCGGGCTTGTAATCTTGCGCCTTCGCCATAAAGAGCGATGAGGCTGCAAGGATGAGGGTGATGATGATCTTTTTCATAGTTTATGTGTTTAATCAATTATATTTCTTCTTGCAAATATATAAATATTATCAGAATTGGAAATAGATGAATGGTTGTACTTCTGCACTCTTTACCTGAAAGATGATGAAGATCACGATGGCGATATAGAGAGACTTGAGCACAAGCGGTGAGCGAGTGATACCACCTTCGAGACCATCAAGTGCTCTCTGTGGGAGGAGATGTGCGACATAACCGAAGAGCATGATCGCAAAGACTGTCGAATAGCCGGTGATGACTTCCCACATCAGCTCGGGATGAAACTCCGTGGTGATACGTACCAATATCTCTTGTACCTGAGCCATATCTGTCGCTCGGAAGAAGATCCACGAGAAGCAGACGAGGTGGAAGGTGCCGATCATCGAAAGGATCCTCCAGTGGGGCTTCATCTCATGGCCTTCGGTCTTGAGGCTCGGGAAGATCTGCATCATCAGTTTGTGGATCGCAAGGGCAACACCGTGGATCGCGCCCCAGAGCACAAAACGTAATGCAGCACCGTGCCAAAGCCCGCCGAGAAGCATGGTGATGAAGAGATTGAGGTAGGTGCGCCACTTACCTTTACGATTTCCACCGAGGGGGATATAGAGATAGTCTTTGAGCCATGTGGAGAGGGAGATATGCCACCTTCTCCAAAACTCGGTGATCGTTGCGGAGCGATAGGGATAGTTGAAGTTGATGTTGAACTTGAATCCCAGGAAGAGTGCAATACCTATCGCCATATCCGAGTAGCCGGAGAAGTCACAGTAGATCTGGAGGGCATAGCCGTATACGCCCATCAAGACCTCAAACCCCGTGTACAACTGTGGGGCATCGAAGATACGGTCGACAAAGTTGAGACTGATGTAGTCGGAGATTAGGGCCTTCTTGATCAGACCGGTGATGATGAGAAAGACACCTCGGCCGAGATCGGAATTGGTCACCACAGGCACACGATGTATCTGTGGGATGAAGTCGAGGGCACGCACGATAGGACCGGCGACGAGCTGTGGGAAGAAGGACACATAGAAGACATAGTCGATCCATCTCTTGAGCGGAGTGATGCGTCCTCTGTAAATATCGATGATGTAGCTCATCGTCTGGAACGTATAGAAGGATATCCCCACCGGCAGGAAGATCGGAAGCACAGTCCACTCCAGCTCTGCAAATGGAGCATAGCCTGTCCATGTGCCGATGGTGTGAAGGAGATTGACTCCGAGGTCTCCGAGGAAGTTGAAGTACTTGAAGTAAGAGAGGATGCCGAGATTGACACACATACTGAGGAGCAACCACAACTTTCGTTTCGTCGGTATCGTCTCTTTGGTCATCATCTTCGCAATGATGAAGTCGCTTGTCGCCGCAAGTATCAATAACAAGACATAGATACCGCTACTCTTGTAGTAGAAGAAGAGCGAAAATGCCACGACATACAAGATACGCAAACGGGGAGCGTGCCTCAAAAGTCCGTAGATCGTGAAGAAGCCTATAAACAATAAGAAGAACAACCCCGAAGAGAATATCATCGGAGACTCGGGATTGTACTTCAGCAGGTCAAGGATGCGGGCAAAGTCGAGTCCGCCAAAGAAGGATAAGATATCATCCATCATTTCGTAAGGGTATGTGTTGATTGCTGTTTCAGTCTGTTATAATTAGTGTATCATTCACTCCAATGCCTTCATCAGTGCCTCGGCCACGAGGTCCCCCAGATAGAGATAGCCGGAGACGGTGTAGTGGATGCCATCACGTGAGAGGTATTTGGCATCTTTCATGAGACGACTACCTTTGTCAAATCCCCCCATGAGTTGAAAGAGGTCGATGACACCGATCCGCTCTTGATCTGCCACTTCGTGAAGCACTTTGTGGACGGTCTCGATGGTCGGCACCGGTGCACCTTTCTTATTGTAAGCCACAGGAGGGGTGGTGAAGATAAAGACGGTGCGAGGGTGCTCCTTACGGAGAGCAGAGAGGAGGTTCTTGACGTCCTTGCGGAAGATATCAGCATCGCACTTGCCGATGGCCTCATTCGTCCCAAGGGAGATGATCATGAGGCGAGGCTTGAGCAAGCTCAGGTTCTGGACGAAGTGAGGACGGTTGAAGACCCTGAACATAGCACCATTGAGCGCAATGTCGTGGTAACGCACACCGTGTGCCTTCTTGAGATGAAGACTGAAGCCTGCATACTCCACCGATCCGGAAGTAGGGCGTTGTCCTTGCAATTGTATCTTATCCGTAGGGGAGACGAGGTCTATCGTATCCATGACATACTCCGTACCGTAGCCGTAGCCGGGTCTCGTCACCCCCTTTGCCCCCACGACGAAGAGTGATGGCGAACGAGCACTGCGACAGACGAGGACACGATCAAAAGTCCCTGAACGCACCGAGACATGAAACATCGGTGCGGACTTCTGTGTCTGAGTGAGGACGACCCCTCCCGGACCTACGAGAGGTGCGGGATTGACATAACTGATCTTCTCCGACTTCCAGTTTTTCCCCGTCGAAGTGATGCTGTAATCGAAGGGCTGGTTCGTCCTCGCCATCTTGTATGGGGTGAGCCAACCACGACCGGCATCACCATACTTGGCCTGCAGGCGTTCGCGTATGACCTGTGTCAGGTACCCCGACTGCGTGTGACTGTCACCGAGATGGATGACCTCCACGACAGAATTACCGGACTTGAGCCCCTCACGTATGGGTTGTAGCAGTGTTCTGAGATAGCCCTCCACGCCCTTATGAGAGAGAGAGTCTGCCGGAGCTCTGCCCTGCGCCATGCCTCCGATGACAGAGAGCCATCCCACCACCATCAGCAGGAGGGCACGCTGTCGGAATGTCCGGCATGGCCAATATATACTTGTCTTACTACAATGCTTCATAATACTTGTTTTCAAAATCAAATGCCTTGAGCATCTCCTCCGCCAGGCGTCGTCCCCCCTTGAAACTCATGTGGGTGTAGTCCTTCGCGGCCCACCCCTTGGAGACAAATGTGCCTATGCCTCCGAGTCTCTGCATGGCGGCATAGGTATCCCAGAAGACCACTCCCGTCTCCTGTGCCACACGGCGTTGCTCGGCGATGAAGTGAGACAGAGTCGGCATCGAGACAAACTTGCCCGACTCCCTCACCCCTCTGTCCGACACGCCCATGATGAGGATCGATGCATCGGGGAAGAGTTCTTGAAGGCGTTGTACCGCCTTTATCATAGTGTTTCCATAACTGCGATAGTTGCGTTGCTTGGTATTGGCAACATTCAGTCCGTATTGAAGGATGATCAGACGATAAGGACGCTCAGCCTGAAGTCCATATCCCAGATCCTTGTCCAGACTTGCAAAAGGGATACCGCTATTGCCTCTGAGCGAATGGTTGTCCAGCACCACACCTCTATCGGTCTCCAGCGACATTCCGTAAAATGTAGCCTCTGCGGCATTGTCTACCGAGAGTGCCACCTTTCCGGCAGAGATAGGGAACGTGTATTCGCCGATGGTCGTCATGGCCGGTAGGGTCAGCATCATTGTGCTGTCACCGGCCTTGTAGCTCACTTCTAAATCCTGAGGCGAGGCATAGTAAAGGCGTGTGACACTGCTTGCGACATCGGGAGCGTCCGAGAGCTCATACTCCACCGAAGCCTTGCCCGATGCTTTGAATGACCTTCCGGAGAGAGGGAAGGGGGACTTTGACTTTTGGAGCAGGGTCGTCTCCTTCCACCCCTTGCTTCTCTGCGTCACCCCTTGGCGATAACCACTGACCTGCGAATACAGAGGCATCCATCCTACCCCACCTCCGCCATAGCGTTGTTGCAGGAGATGACGGACGTCGAGAGTAAATATATCCGCTTCGATAAACGAATCCCCGAGGGCAGCAATATAGATCGGAGCATCCGACATCGTGCGCCCTTTGAGTCCATCGAAGAACGACTTCAACCCCGTATGTCCCGGAGAGAAGTCCTCGAAGAGCACCTCCTCGGCGGTCACACTGTCAGCGACATGACTCTCCTTGAGACTACGGTAGAGAGAGTCCTGTCGTGCCAACACACGGAGGGAGTCGTTGTGCATCGCAAGCAATCTGAGGCTGTCTCTCCTCTGCTGAGCCAAGAGGTCATCACCTTCGTCGCCCCCCAAGAACAGGCTGTCAGCATCGCTGCCCTTGTCTTGATCCACTCTCAGTTCGGAAAGGATATCCACTGGCTTCAGTTCGAACTCGCCCAACTTTGTCGGAAGGTAATACATCCCCACGACGATGAAGAGAACAATGACCAACATCACCCAAAGGGCAAACATTTTACTATTTTGCTGCTTTTCGCTCATTATATTTTTGAAAGATGTAAAGATTATACCCTATCCTTCACGAAGTCTCTCGTACAGAGCTCGGATCTCAGGAGAGTGCAAAGATAAAAAGAAGAAACGAATGAGTTTTCAATTTTACACCTTTTATGTCTGAATTTCAGAGAGATTAGCACAAACTTCAGTCTTCATCACAAAGTCCTCAAAGACAGCATCACTCGCCCACCATAAAAAAGTCGTAGGACTTGTTTCATCGATCCTTACGACTTTCGTCATCGAGTCGTAAGACTTGTTTTATCGCTTCCATGGACTTTTGGGGAGCGATCGCCTTACACCTAAAGTCATACGGATACATCAAGGGCGATACCGACATTCGAGAGTGTCGGTACCGCCCTTGGTGATTTACTTGTATGCAGGGGACGGCGGACTTATTCCTTCTCCTTTTCGTCCATGACTTGTTCCTCAGGCCCCATGGACTCAAGGTTGATGTGCAGAGCCTCTATCGAGATCAGTATCTCCTTGAGACACAATGCCAGCGAAAGTGCCAGCGAGATCATGCCGAGACCGAAGATCACTTCACCGGCCACCTGCCAGGTAATGTAGATGCAGAACATAGCCACCACACACAAGAGGAGGCTGCCCACCCCGAGCACCTGCATGGCACGGATGAGACGCAGACGGCGGTAGAGGTTGGCGATCTGTCCTCGTGTACGGGCGGGGTTGTCCGCACTCTGCTGCTGAAGGGTGCGCACGAGCTGAGCATAGGAGAGGAACCTATTGGTGTAAGACAAGAGGATGAGTGTGATCGCCGAAAAGAGGAGCGATGGTGTCGTCAGAGATAATGGTTGCATACGGTACGAGGTATTATGGTGTCACTTATTGAGATCTTCGTAGGGGTTCGCCCATGATGAGCCGATCGCCCCGAAACCTCTTTTACTTGTAAGACTTATCGAGAGAGCCACGGTGCACCTTCTCCCACTTCAAGCTGTCTATGGGTCGCTCGGGAGCATCTCCATTGACATGGCCGAAGCCGAGGACACAGACGACCTTGAGGTCCGAAGGGATGTCCAGCAGTCGGCGTACGTACTCTTCAGAAGGCTCTCCGTCGGGGCGGAAGCGTCCATCGACCTCAGCCCAGCATGAGCCAAGCCCCATATCCCAAGCCTGGAGTTGCATATAACCGGCTGCAAGAGCGGCATCTGCCATCCAGAGAGCACAGTCTTCGGGCGAAGAGAGGAGGACGACAGCGACAGGGACATCGGCAAGGAAGGCACAGCCTTTCTCCCTCAATGCGCCAAGGGCAGTGAGCCTCTCTCTGTCTTCGATGATGAGAAATCGTGTCGTATGCCTATTCATCGAAGAAGGGGCACGGAGACCGGCTTCGATGATGAGGGCGAGTTGCTCCTCGGTGACAGGGCGGTCTTTATGATAGATACGGATGCTACGGCGTGTGCGGATGGCATCGATGAGCTTTAAGTCTTTCATTATTTTATATCCATTTTATTGTACAACATTGACACAAAGATACAAAATCCGCTCAAACAAGACAGGCGACAGCAGAGCATCGAGCCCTACCGTCGCCTGCATCTTGGTGTATCTTGATCTGCGGTCAGGGGACAATCTTGATCGTGTCCGAAGGTGCAGCCCAAAAGCGGTCGACATCCGTCGTGAAGACCGCTTTGGATCTGTCGGAACGTACCCGGTCTCGGACCTTGGGGTCGGAGAGAAGATAGACATAAATCAGATCCGAAGTACCCGAGGTCTCGATATCGTATGCAGTGGTCTCTATCGAACTGAAGTAGTAGAGGTTCTTAGCCCAATAAGGGAGGAGGTAAGTATTGGTGATCTTCTCTCCATTGAGCCTGTGTATCTGCATCGGTTGGTCAGCGATGAAGCGTTCGCGCATCTCTCTGAGTGAGATAGGGGTACCGTTTTCGTCTGCGATATAGCAACCATTGTCCGAGTCTATCATCACCCACCGCTCTTGTTCGGGGAGCCATACGACGTTGACGACATGACAGTCACTGTCGGACTCATCCTCAGGCATACAGGTCACGACACGGTTGAAGATACCTTCGGCGAGGAGCAACTCATGCAGGAGGATGGAGTGCATACGGCAGTTGAAGCCACCCGGATTCTGCTTGCTCCACTCCCATAAGTCGATGGCGTTGTGCTTGGAAGGCCATGGATCAGAATTGTCGTGCTTGACCTGGGCGGCAATGCCCGCCAACTTAATGGCTTTGCTCCACGTGTCCGTACTCCCGACAAGCAGGCTGTCGAGACCGAAATAGTCGCGTATGGCCTGCGTACGCTCCACAGAAGAGATGTACTCGAAGTCAAATGAGATGGTATCGGGCTCGAAAGCTCCCGAAGTACGGAGAAGTTCGACACGGGATCCCTTATCCATGTCATTGACCCAGCCCTGCAGCTGTTCTTTGAACACATACCGTGCAAGGAGAATCAAGACGACCAGCAGAGCCAAAACAGATGCAATGGCAAGCCCCAAAATTTTTAGAAATTTCTTCATATTCGATACATTAATTAGATTTTGACGCAAAAGTATGCAAACACCATCCTCCCCACAATACCCGAATGGGTAAAAATGGCACGAGCCGAAAGAGAGTTCAGAGTGAAGTGTGTGAAAAGTGGTTGTACAGTACCCAGCCCCAGTTGATGAGGATGAGTGCAATGACGGCATACAGCACCGGTCTACGCCCCAGCAAGATCTCACATCTGTCGTATGTGCGGTACATCGTACGCTTGCGAGAGAGCAAATCCCACAAGAGCCAGAGTGGAAACACGATGAGAAGCACCAGATACAGCACCCCCAAAGGATTGAGCTTCAATGCTTCGAGCAGGTGACCATCCCATGCGGACAGCACGGCTCGTGTAGAGCCACAGGAGGGGCAAGGCACTTCGAACAAGCGTCTGAACCAGCAAAACACACCGCCCGAGGACTCACTCCCCCCGACCTTCCAAAGCCATAGATAAGCTCCCCCGAAGAGTATGATGGCAAAGGTATAAAAGCGACGTGGGCTCACCTGAGATGAAGCACCTGAAAGAGCCTCGCCATATTCTCTTCCTTTGTCGTACCCATGATGAGGAAGATGTCCACCAATGCCCACAAGGTCGCACCTCCGCAGGTGAATAGTTTGAGCAGACCCAATCCTACCTGTCCGAGATAAAAGCGGTCTGCACCGAGAGTGCCGGCAAGGAGTGACAAGATGAGTGCTATCGTGGGGTCTTTGTACTGCAAAAACTGTACGTTGCTGAACTGTGCTTCATTGGCACCAAGGAGGGCTTGCCTGATGAACGGGAGCTGGTTTTCAGGAAAAAACTTCGCAGACATCATCAGATATTGGTCTACTTTTTCGACATCCATAATCGTGTTGGGTGTTTAGATTTTGTATTATTAATTTGGCTCAAATATACAATAATTATCGCTTTTTCAAGTCTCATGATGTCGTTTCGAATCGGAATGTTTTCTGTCGACCGTTAGCATGTGGCGTGTCGAGGCTTTCACAAGTGAGAAGGCTGTAAAAAGGGCACTACGATCCCTATGAAATTATCTGAACAACTGCCAATTAGCACAGACACGAGGGGATCTCGGTGTGGATATTTGCGATTGAGGGTGTTATCATTGTCAAGATTGGGCGGAATTGGGTACATTTGCAATTAAAATAGAATGCTTGATACACTAAAAGAACCTCACAGCGTATCGTAAATGAAGGATTATAAGTACTTATACCATATCAACAGCCCTAAAGATCTCAAGCAACTGAAAGAGGAACAGCTCCCCGAGTTGTGCGCAGAGATACGGACATTCTTGTTGGACGAACTGAGCCGCAATCCCGGTCACTTGGGCGCAGGGCTCGGGGTCGTGGAGCTTACTGTGGCACTCCACTATGTCTTTGACCTGCCGGATGATAAGCTGGTCTGGGACGTGGGACATCAGGCTTATCCGCACAAGATACTCACGGGGCGCAGGGACAACTTCCACAGCTTGCGCAAGTGGGGTGGGCTCAGTGGCTTTACCCACCCTGCGGAGAGTGAGTACGATGCTTTTGTGGCGGGACATGCCTCCAACTCCATTTCGGCGGCACTTGGCCTGGCTGTGGCGGATCGTTTGGCGGGCAAGGACAATCAGGTCGTGGCGGTCATCGGTGATGGTGCCATGACGGGCGGACTTGCTTTCGAAGGGCTCAACAATGCCTGCACACACCCCAACAACCTCCTTATCGTCCTCAACGACAACAACATGTCCATAGATGAGAGCACCGGTGCACTCAGCCGTTATCTCGTCGACATCATCACGAGCAAGACGTACAATAAGGTGCGCCATGAGGGCTACAAGACGCTCAAAAACCTTAACCTCATCGACGAAAAGCGCAGATCAAGCATCCTTAGATTCAACAACAGCCTCAAAGCCCTCCTCAGCGACAGACATAACCTCTTCGAGGGCTTCAGCATCAGATACATAGGACCTGTCGATGGGCACGATGTCCAGGGACTCGTCCGTGTCCTCCGAGACATCAAGGACTTCGATGGCCCCAAGCTCCTTCACATTCAGACCGTAAAGGGCAAAGGCTATGCCCCTGCCGAAGAGAGTGCCGTCGTCTGGCACGCTCCGGGGTGCTTCGATGTGGAGACGGGACAGATCAAGGCCAAAGTGCCTCTTCCGGATGATCCGATGAAGTTCCAGGATGTCTTCGGTCATACCCTTGTGGAGCTGGCAGACATGGATGAGAGGGTCGTGGGGGTCACTCCGGCAATGCCTTCGGGGTGCTCGATGACTTATCTCATGAAGAAGTACCCCGACAGGAGCTTCGATGTGGGGATCGCCGAGGGTCATGCCGTGACCTTCTCGGCAGGGATGGCACTGCAGGGGGCGATACCGTTCTGCAATGTCTACTCGTCCTTTATGCAGAGAGGCTACGACCAAGTCATCCACGATGCCGCAATGCAGTCGGCACCCGTGATCTTCTGCCTCGACAGAGGAGGACTTGTGGGCGAAGACGGCATGACACATCATGGGGTGTACGACATCCCCTACCTGAGATGTATCCCAGGACTTACCCTCATGTCTCCATACGACGAAGAGGAGCTCAGGATGATGATGTACACGGCGTACAAGCACCACGAGGAAGGGCCTTTCGTCATCCGTTATCCGAGAGGTACGGGGTCTTGTCCACATTGGCGCACGGAATTCAGAGAGTTGCCACTCGGTAAGGCCGAGATCAAGCGACAAGGCAGTGACATCGTCTTCGTGAGCTATGGACCTCTCGGGAGCGAGGTGTCTAAGGTGGTCAGCAACCTTGTCGAAAAAGGATATGACCCGGGACACGTCAACCTCAGATTTGTCAAGCCCTTGGATGAGGAGTTGCTACTTGGACTCACGAAGACCTACAAGCACGTGATCACCATCGAGGATGGTGCGCTCATGGGTGGCATGGGGAGTGCTGTGCTGGAGCTCTTCTCGACACATGGTGCCATCGTCCCTGTGACACGATGGGGGATACCGGATACTTTTGTCAAGCAGGGTCGTGTGGACATCCAGCACGAACACTGCGGTCTGGATGTCCGGAGTATGGAAACGAAGGCTCTGGAGATATTGCAAAACGCTCGAACAAACTAAAATGAAGATACTCATAGCAGGTGCGGGAGAGGTCGGCACCCACCTTGCCAAACTACTTTCGACCGAAAATCACGACATCGTCCTCTTGGACAACGACCACAAGCGGCTGGAGTTTGCGCACGATGACAACTTCGACATCATGCCTGTGCTCGGCAATCCGACCTCGATGAAGGCTCTCGCCATGGCGGGTGCCGGAGAGGCCGAACTCTTCATCAGTGTCACCCCCGAGGAGAGTATGAATGTCGTGGCGTGCATCTTGGCATCGAAGTTGGGTGCGAAAAAGACCATGGCACGCATCAACAACAACGAATACCTCCAGCCGGACAAGAAGGCGTTCCTCGCTTCTCTCGGTATCGACGACATGGTCTATCCCGAGCTCCTGGCGGCGAAAGAGATCGCCTCGGGACTGAAGTTGCCTTGGACGCGTCAGTACTGGAGCCTCTTCGATGGCAAACTTGATCTTATCGCCGTCAAGATCGAGCCCCACTCAAGACTTGTGGGGCGACATCTGTACGAGTTGGGAGATCTGGAGACGAAGCTCTTCCACATCGTGGCGGTACGGAGACTATACCACACCATCATACCTACGGGTGCCGACATCATACAAGCCGGAGACATCGTCTTCTTTACGTGCGCTCCGGAGGATAAAGACACCGTGCGACAGTTTTGTGGGAAGGAGGACATACAGGTCAAGAAGGTGTTCATCATGGGTGGGAGCCGTATCGCGCTACGTGCGGCCGAACTCCTGCCATCGGACTTCAAGATCAAGATCATCGAACTTGATCACGACCACTGCAAACGCCTTATAGATGCGGCTCCGAGCAATGTCATGGTGATCAACGGTGATGCAAGAGACCCTCGACTCCTCAAGGAGGAGGGGATCGAGCTTTCGCAGGCATTCCTTGCCCTCACGGCCAATTCGGAAGCCAACATGCTGGCGACCGTGGCGGCAAAGCGTATGGGTGTCTACCGTACCGTCGCTCGCATCGAAAACATCGACTACCTCGACATAGCGGTACAGATGGACATCGGCAACCTTATCAATAAAAAGCTCCTTGCCGCAGCATCCATCTTCCGCCATTTGCTCAATATCGACGTCACCAACGTGAAGTGTCTCTCCATCGGTCAGGCAGATGTGTTGGAGGTCGTCGCCACACCGGCGTCGAAGATCACCAAGGCTCCGGTGAAAGACCTCAAACTACCCAAAGGCATCACCCTCGGTGGTCTTTTGCGCGAAGGGCAGGCCATCCTCATCGATGGTAACACGGTCATCCGCCCCAAGGATGTCGTGATGATCTTCTGTGTCGATACACCGATGTCTCGGATCAGGAGTCTCTTCGCTTAACACACAAGTCTAAGATAAATCGGACGATATGCCACAACGGATATTTGACAACCCTTCATTCTCAAGGAAGTTTAACTATCGCTACGTCGCCAAGATGATGGGCTTCTTGTGTACGATGCAAGTCCCGTTTTTGGTCATTGCCATCCTCATCTCGCTCTACTATCACGATGCAGGACTGCGACCGCTTGAGATCACCGCAGGACTGATGGCCGTGGTAGGACTGCTCCTTCTCTTCATCGGGCGCAATGCCAAAGACTACAATGCCGGACGGAGAGAGGGGATGTTGAGCGTGGCAATGAGTTGGTTTGTCGTCTCACTGATAGGGATGTTGCCCTATCTGCTGGGGGATTTTGTACCAACTTTTGCAGATGCCTTCTTTGAGACCATCTCGGGCTTTACGACGACAGGCGGGACGATCCTCACAGACATCGAAGCCCTCCCTCGGAGCATCCTCTTCTGGCGAAGTGTGACACAGTGGGTCGGCGGTATCGGGATCGTCGTCTTTGTCGTGGCACTCGTACCCATCATGGGCGGCAGTGCCTCACTTCTGTACAATAGCGAGACCACAGGTGTCACCCACGAACGCTTCCTGCCACGAGTGGGGATGATGGCGAAATGGGTCTCACTCATCTATGTCGGTCTGAGCATGCTCTGTGTCCTTCTCCTCTGGGCCGGCCCCATGGGACTTTATGATGCCGTCTGTCACGCCACGACCTGCATCTCCACAGGAGGCTTCTCTCCTCGCAATGCTTCTATCGCAGCGTACGACTCCTTCTATATACAGGTCATCACCGTCATCTTCATGCTCTGTGGGGCGACCAACTTCTCGCTCCTCTACTTTGCGCTCAGAGGGAGAGGAGCCAAGCTCTTTACGGATGTCGAATTCAGAGCCTTCCTTGCCATCATCGGTGTACTCACGCTGATAGCATCGTTGTTCCTATTCTTCAAGGGTGTAAAGCCCACTCTCTTCGAAGCGGTCTGGGGTGCATTCTATCACATCGTCAGTATCATCACCTCCACGGGGTATGTCTTGGATGACTACAACAACTGGTACCCCTTCTTCAGCTTCGTCATGCTCTTTGCGATGTTTGTCGGAGGTTGTGCCGGCTCTACCAGTGGGGGGCTCAAGGTCGCACGCTTCATCATCCTCGGCAAGAATCTCCGCAACGAGTTTCACAAACGCACACACCCCAATGCCATGCTCCCCGTCCGCATAGACGGACACCCCATACCCGGGAAGGTCGTCCATCAGGTCTTGGCCTTCTTCTTCGCCTACCTCTGCCTGATGATGATAGGCGCAGTGATTGTCAGCATGGATGGCTTCACTGTGGAGGAGAGCATCTCCGCTGCCTTGACCTCTATCTCGAACACAGGGCCGGGCATCGGCACTTTCGGTCCGGTGAACAACTTTGCGAGCCTCTCCTCACACTCCAAGATCCTCCTCAGCGTGATCATGGTCATGGGACGTCTGGAGATCTTCACCGTCCTCACCATCATCCTACCCAGCTTCTGGCGCAGCTAACGAAACAAACCACATAAAACCCATACAAACAAATCATGGATATCGAAATACAGAATATACGAAGAGACTTCACCGTGGGCAGTCTCTCTCGCAGCGATATGCCTGCCGATCCTATCGTCAAAGTCGAAGAGTGGCTTGCCGAAGCCATCCGTCTCCAAGTCATTGAGCCTACGGCCATCATCTTGGCTACAGCCGATGCGCAGGGTCGCCCTGCTTCTCGCACGCTCTTGCTGAAGGAGATCCACGACGGACAATTTATCTTCTACACCAACTACGAAGGCCGTAAAGGTAAGCACATCGCCGAGAACCCTCACGTCTGCATCACCTTCCTCTGGCACCAACTTGAGCGTCAGATACACATCGAAGGTATTTGCCGTCGTGTCGCTCCCGAGGTGTCTGATGCCTACTTCGCCCAACGCCCCTACAAAAGCCGTGTCGGTGCAAGGATCTCGCCACAGAGCCAACCCATACCATCACGTACGTTCATCATGTCGGAGTTCGTCAAAGAGAGTCTCAAGTACACCGGCCGCACCGTACCCCGACCCGACAACTGGGGTGGATATGCCGTCGAACCGTCTCGCATAGAGTTTTGGCAAGGTCGCGAAAGCCGTCTGCACGATCGCTTCCTATACCAAAAGCAGGCCGACGGCACATGGTCATTGGACAGACTTGCTCCCTAAGTTCGCAACAACACAGACACACAACAAGGCCACACATACGTCCCCACCCCAGGCACGGGAATTAGGACCGCCGTATCCCCCCGTTTCGGATCGATCACCGTCGACCGAAGCGGGGGGCTTTTATTTGAGGATATGACGTACTGAAAAAAGTCGTACGACTCGATGAAGAAAGTCGTTAAGATCGATGACGAAAGTCGTATAACTTGATCTCGACCATCCTACGACCTTTTCTCATCAGAGTCACTCCCGATCTAAGTCGTGAGCAAATAAACGCAATCGAGAGCACGTACCCACTCAAGCAGATCGAGTCTACTTGACAGATTCGTCCAAGAAAACAGCCTTCGATCTTTGAAACCTCATCGTTTTTCTTTATATTTGCAATAAAGAAAGATGGATAAAGGTCGTGTCGGGCGATCGGGGAACTCGTCATTCTTTTACAATTCCGAGATCTTTGGCAAGCATAATGGCGGGCCGCAATCTTTCGAGATTATCTCCGAAAGGGGGTACGGCGGATTACAAAGTGTACGTCAACCTCAAAACTTGTTTTCTTGGAGTTTCGTCACAATCTCCCGGCGCGGCTATCATATAGAAAGCTACCTTGTACACAGCATTCTTCGGCTACAAGGTAGTTTTCTCGTATATAGGATATCGATCCGAAGTGTGGATCGGTGAGGGTTAAATAATGATTCAAGACAGTTTATTTATGTTTCGCATATTCAAAAAATCACTGTATATCGTACCGCTTCTCATTGTTGCGGTATGTCTGCCGCTATTTGTCGGCTGTAGCACGGGCATAGATGATCTCCATACCAACAGGGGACCCGGAATTTACGAACAAGTTTATGACATCACGGTGTCGCGACCAAGTGTCATCACCTTCACATTCGAGACAACACGCCACGAGTTTGTCGTCATCAACGACGAACGGACCCATGTCAGTCAAAAAGTTGTTTTCGATGCCATGGGAAGCAATAGGTATCGTATCGCAAGCCAAAGATCCGAAACCGGTCTGAAAGTGACGGTCAAAGTCGCCCCAAAACATACAGGGTACGCACTCATAGAGACTTTTGCGCAGGGATTCCTCAATGGCAACAAAATCCATGAGCACAGAGATCGGGCCAATATCGGTATCCATGATCCGGACGATGCCCGAGTGACGGTCATGGGCTTGGGAGACTTTGCACCCTGACAAGACAGTAGAAGATGACAGGATCAAGACCGGACTTGAAGTCCATCACGGGGGACGGGATGTACCTCCAAGTACTTGGCTGTGGATCGGCCAAGCCGACATTGACCCACCACCCTTCGGCTCAGATATTGAGGCTCAGGGAGAAGCTCTTCCTCATTGATTGTGGAGAAGGGACGCAGTTGCAGATGCTCAAGTACAGGGCTTCGTTCGCACACCTGCACAGGATCTTCATATCCCACCTGCACGGAGATCACTGTCTGGGTCTACCGGGATTGCTCAACTCGATGGCACTCCTCGGCACCACCCATCCCGTACACATCTATGGTCCCAAAGGGATCAAGAGGTATGTCGACATGATCATCGACCTCTTCTGCCGTGAAGATGCCGAACGGATCATTGCTCACGAAATCATCCCTGATGGGTGCAAAGAGATATACTCGGACAAGTCCGTATCCGTATCTGCCTTCAGGCTGGATCACAGAGTGCCCACGATAGGCTACTTATTCAGAGAGACTCCACTTCAAAGACATCTTGACAGGGCTTCGGCAGACTTCTATGGTGTGCCGATGGCGTACTTCGGAAGGATCAAGCAGGGAGAGGACTTCGTTCAGCCTGATGGCACGGTCATCCCGAACGACCGTCTGACAAAGGCCCCAAGGGCTTCGTACAGCTATGCTTACTGTTCGGACACGGCATATAGGGAGGAGATCATCCCTCACATAGAGGGAGTAGATCTCCTCTATCACGAGACGACGTTCGAAGCCTCTCACACCGCACGTGCCGAAACTACGAAACACTCGACCACCCATCAGGCAGCTCAGATAGCAAAGTTGGCAGGGGTGGGATCACTATTGATCGGACACTACTCGGCTCGTTATGGTAGTCGTGAAGACATAGAACGGCTCAGACAAGAGTGTTTATCCATATTCCCCCAAGTCATCGCAGGTGACGAAGGGCTCATCATCGACTTCAAATCTCTCTCAAAATAGCACGATCCGAAAGGGTCGTGTTTCTTTTTTATTCCCCAAAATATCCAAAAATGAATCGAAAGAGAATAAAAAGGCATATATTTGCGTAGTCAAAGTCTTCCGGAAATGCTAAAAAGGGTGCACGATAAAGGTATTATACAAGACATCCCTCCGGCGTCCGAAAGTGATTGACACCAAAGAGAGTCCAATAAAAAACTAAAAACTACAAAACCAATCTATGAAGAAAATAATGCTCGTTGCATTCATGATGATCGCAGGTATCTTCATGGCTAATGCGCAGACAGTAAGAAAGGGAGACAAGATCGTCAATATCGGTGTGGGGTTCGGAACTTACGGTAAAACCACCTCGTTCCCTCCCCTATCAGTATCATTTGACTATGGAGTGAAGGACAGACTCTTCGATAACAAAAGCTCTATCACAATCGGTGGATATGCAGGCTTCCTTTCCAACAAGACCGAATTCACTTTTCCGACCTACTCTTACGGATGGAAATACAACAACTTCCTAATTGGTGCTCGTGGAGCATTACACTATGAGTTTGTGAGCAAGCTTGATACTTATGTAGGATTAATCTTGGGTTACAACATCGTCACTGCAAGCTACTACAGCAGTGGAACCGGCACCCCTATCAATTCTGCAACAGGAAGTGGCTCATTCTACTCTACATACCTTGGAGCAAGGTATTACGTAGCCCCAAGATTTGCAATATTCGCAGAAGTAGGCTACGGTCTTTCGGCACTCGAACTTGGTGTCTCATTCAAGCTCTAATCAACAAAGTATTTACTGTTGGACTTGACGATAAAAAGACCGTCCTTGTACGCTTATTGGTACAAGGGCGGTTCTCTTTTTCTCGTTCACCAATGGTCGGCCGTAACTGATCGGCGTGCGGTGGTTGGGGAGCTCTTACTCCGACTAACGCCCAAAGAAGCAACCAAAAGGCTTGAAAGTCAATAGAAAACACGACAAGAAGATTGAGATTCATTTATTTATGTGTAACTTTGCAGGCTGAGGCTGCATGGTTGCACCCTTTTTTTCGTACACAACTAAAGATTTCACACATTTGAAAACATTTGAAGCATTGGGCATCTCTGCCCCTTTATGCGAAGCTATCAAAGAGATGGGCTTCGAGTCTCCCATGCCCGTGCAGGAGGCTGTCATACCTCATCTGCTCGGTGGAGGTATAGATATCATCGCACTTGCACAGACCGGTACAGGTAAGACTGCGGCTTTCGGGCTTCCCATCCTACAAAATATAGACACCTCCAAGCGTTATCCACAAGCGCTCATCCTATCTCCCACCCGTGAGCTCTGCGTGCAGATCGCCAAAGATCTCGCGAACTACAGCAAGTACCTCGATGACCTCAATGTCGTCGCTGTCTATGGTGGTGCATCCATAGAACTGCAGATGAAGCAGATCTCCAAGGGGGTACAGATTGTCGTTGCGACCCCCGGACGTCTCCTTGACCTTGTCCGTCGTGGAGCTCTCGATCTCTCGAAGATATCGGATGTTGTCCTTGACGAGGCAGACGAGATGCTCAACATGGGTTTCTCCGAGAGCATCGATGAGATCCTCAAAGAGATCCCCCAAGAGCGACACATGCTCCTCTTCAGTGCCACCATGCCCGAAGAGATCGCTCGCATCACCCGTCAATACATGCACGACCCCAAAGAGATTGTGGTGGGCGAACGCAATGTCACAAACAAGAACATCCGCCACCTCTACTATATGGTCTCGGCCAAGGACAGATACCTTGCCCTCAAGCGCATAGCAGACTACTACCCAAGCATATACGGTATCATCTTCTGCCGTACCAGACGAGACACGCAGGAGATAGCGGACAAGCTCATACAAGATGGCTACAATGCGGATGCGTTGCATGGTGACTTGTCTCAGCAGCAACGTGACTACGTGATGCAGAAGTTCCGCGTGCGCAATCTCCAGCTCCTCGTCGCCACAGACGTCGCTGCTCGCGGTCTGGACGTGGACAACCTCACGCACGTGATCCAGTTCGGGCTTCCCGATGACCCGGAGTCTTATACCCACCGCAGTGGCCGTACGGCTCGTGCCGGCAAGAGCGGTATCTCGATCTCTATCTGCCACTCTCGCGAGAAGGGTCGTCTTCGCGACATTGCGAAGCTGACAGGCGTCGAGTTTGAGAGGGCTCATATACCATCAGGCAAAGAGATATGCGAGAAGCAGTTGTACAACTTCATCGATGGACTCGAAAACACCATCCCGGACGATGAGCGTATCGCTCCGTACATCAATGGGGTGATGAATCGCCTCTCTTGGTTGGACAACGAGCAACTCATCCGTCGTGTCGTCTACATGGAGCTCGAACGCCTCATCAAGTACTACGAGGATGCGGAAGAGATCCAAGAGGTCAGCGAGAAGAAAGAACGAGCTGTCGAACGTGAACACAAGACACGAGAAGAGCGTCGTCGTGGAGTGGCACAGAAAGGCTTCGAGCGACTGACCATCAACTTCGGCAAACGTGACAAGGTCTACCCCAACACCCTCATCGACATCATCAACCGCTGTCTTGGCAGTTTTGTCGAGATCGGTAAGATCGACATCTATGAGTCTCGTGCTTACTTTGAGGTGAAGAAAGAAGATGCCTTCACCGTCATCGATGAGATGAACAGCTATGATCTCGGCGGTCGTCGCATCAAGGTCGAGATCGCGAAGCCCGAAGCCGATCGCAAAGAGAGCCGTGGCGAATACAATCGTGGCAAGCGAGATGGCAAACGGAAAGAAAATCGCCAGTTCACCTCCGGTTTCCGCCGTGAAGGCAAGCGCAAACGATAACAGACACAAAAAAGAGGGTGTGCCAAAATCTGCATTTTGACACACCCTCTGATGATAGTAGCCCCGAGGAGAATCGAACTCCTATTTAAAGTTTAGGAAACTTCCGTTCTATCCGTTGAACTACAGGGCCTCATTGACGGTACAAAAGTATAGTTTTTTTAGATGATATGCAAGGAGAAAAGCCGACGATATCCGTAATTACGGTTTGTTACAACGCTGCCAAAGAGCTGGAGAAGACCATCGCCTCGGTCAGATGTCAGACCTATCCTCATCTCCAATACATTGTCGTGGACGGAGAGTCGACGGATGCGACCCCACAACTCTTGGAGCGACACAAGGCAGACATAGACATCATCCTCAGCGAGCCCGACCGTGGCATCTACGATGCGATGAACAAAGGCATCGACCTCGCCACCGGAGACTACCTCTGCTTCATGAATGCCGGTGATGTCTTTCACCGTGAGGACACTCTCCAAAGGGTCTTTGACCAAATAGGCAGTGATCGTCCCGGGGTGATATTCGGAGATACAGACATCGTCGATGAGTCGGGGAAGTTTATCCGAAGACGTCGCTTGTCCCCACCGGAAGTCCTCACCGCAGGTAGTTTCCGAAAGGGGATGCTTGTCTGTCACCAGTCATTCTACGCCCGCAGAGACCTTGCTCCTCACTACGACCTCTCCTATCGTCTGTCGGCAGATGTGGACTGGTGCATCAAGATCCTCCGTCGATCCACTCACAATCACAACACCCACCTTACGCTCACCGACTACCTGTCCGAAGGTGCGACGACCAAGCACCACCGTGCCTCATTGATGGAGCGTTTCGCGATCATGCGCAAGCACTATGGGCTCATCTCCACAGTGTGGAGTCACCTCTACTTTGTCATGAGAGCCATCTTTGTGAAGTAAAAAACGATCTGCACAAAAATAAATAGGCATCTGTCCCTATCGGACGGATGCCTATTGTCGTTTATGGAAAAGAACTTTTTTTTGCCTTCTCCGCCTTGTGTCAGAGGAGGAAGGAGAGGTTAGATCTTATTGACCTGACCGACGAACATCAACTTGTCACTACCGGCATGAGTGATGGCGAAGAAGAAAGGATGATCCACCTTGAACTCGAAGTCGGGCGTTGTTGGAGATGTCTTTATACCGATGACGGCAGTGGCTGCCGCAGCTTCGACACCGGACTCATCCCATCCCACCATACACTTCTGCACGATCTTGTCGATCCGGAGCTCAGGGTTGTCCATCATGTTGATCAAAGCATTGGGACGAAGCATGGAGAGCAAGCCGAGCTCTTCGGCATCTTTCGGTCTGACTCTCTCCATGAGGAAAAGCTGGTCTGTCGTGAATTTGAACTTTGGCAGGTGGACAGACACATTGAGTTGGCGAGAATACTTCTTAAACACCTCATGAGGTGCATACTTGGTCAAGAAGTCAGAGGTCAGAGGTGCAGTCTTATCCTTCGGAAGGATGATGTCCACAAAGAAAGCACGGCCCTCTGTCGGTATCCTCAAGATCTGCACATCAGGCAGATCGACAAAGGTCTCGGTCATCACTGCCCTCATCATCTTCACGCTCTGCTCTTTGCCTTCTGCGTTGACGAACGTCCCATCCACGGTCATGCGAGAGTCAAATGGAGCCTCCCACGGGCTCTTGAAATAGAGCGCATTGACAAGGATAAACGCAAGCTGATCGGTGGCGATACCGGGAGAGAGCAGATCTTTGATCTTGCCGTAAGTCTTACGCTCCACCCAGTTGTTGATGTGCCCGACGGCCTCAATCTTCGAGAGGTCAAGGACACTCATACCCGCATCGAAGTATTCCTTCAAGACCTTTGGGTATTCAGGCTTGACTTCGCGAGCACTGTTGTCATCGATCCAAAGAGAGTTGGAGACGAAGATCCTCTGATAAGCACTTGAGGTCTCCATGTGCCTTGTCAAGTGCTTATGATAGGCGGGGATGTGAGATCTCTGCTCCTTATCCCATCCCATGGTTTTGAGGATATCGGCAAGGACGTCGTCATCTGCACCGACAGAGACCATCGCAAGAGCGTAGTCCCAAGACAGCGGAGAGATGATCAGATTTTTGCCCCTCATTCTCCGCGCTTGTTGAGCGAAGAGTCTGTAAGCAAAGTCATTGCTACCTTCGACAAGAGCCTTCTCCTCAGAGGATATGGGGAGCTCTTCGGCATTGGGGATGACCGGTGGCTCCGCTCCCAATTCAGGTAGATCGACCTGCGAGAGGACCGTCACCTGATCTGCAGGCAGAGGGCCACTCGGGTGTTGGGGAATGTGGGACTTGTTCTCCTTGCAAGCAGCGAGGAGCATCACGACAAGTCCGACAAGGTAAATCAAATGTCTTTTCATGTCTGTTCGGTTATTATTAGATGTTTTCTACTTCGGATGCTGAGGCCTCCGACCTCCACCCCACATCATCTCATCGGGGCAACCCCCTTTACTCATTAAATGCTCGAAATATCAGAACCTTGCACACCGATGAGGCATTATTTTTCCCAAAAGTAACTCTTGCTCATGGGGAGCATCAAAATACCCAATTTGAGGTACGGCAAAACCAAGGATATGTCTTTCATTTAAGCTACATTTGCAATAACAAAACTCCGGCAGAAAACAAAAAAGACCTCTGCCCATCCATTCACAAGATAAACTACACAAACACCATGTTAGGAAAAGAACTCTCAGCTTTCGGCCGCCTTCTCGACACGCCTGAACTCATGCTTGTACACATCGAACTCGATACAGACAAGACCGTCCCCGCACACGACCACAGAGGTCAAGAAGTCTTCTTCACCGTCGTTCGTGGACAGGTCGAAGTGACCCTCGATGGTCAGGAGAAGCACCTCCTCATCCCGGGCAAAGTACTGCACTTCCCGGGAGAAGCGAGCATCAGTGCAAGAGCCATCGAGCCAAGCGAATTTTTCGTTTATCTCATCAACAGACGATAAGACCGCCCTCCAATGGATGCAGATAAAATCCCCCAAGAAGACCTCTCGACCCCGACATCGGACGGCCTCGATCTCACGGACACGATCACGGGAGAGACCAGGCTGGCAGACTTGCTGAGGTCGTACCCATGGCTCAGGGATAAGCTCCAAAGCATCAACCCTGCGTTCAAGATGCTCACGACACCGTTTGCCCGACTGATGATCCCCAAGGTCTCCGTGGCCATGATGTCCGAACGCTCCGGCACAGACCTCGAAGAGCTCATCACAAAGCTTGGACAACTCATCGCAGAGCACGAGCGGGCAAAATAGCCCCACAAAAAAAGTCGTTAAACTCGATGACGAAAGTCGTAAGATTCGATGAAACGAGTCCTACGATTCGATATCGAGGATCCAATGATGTTTATTTGGGAGGTGATTCATCCCATGGATGCCCGACTTTGGCAGGTCATGCTTTAGGATCAGTAGCCCGGTATAAGAAAAGTCTCATACACAGACAAAAGAGTGAGATCCTGAGGACACATCGGTCGGTCCACATCAAGCATGGTATCAAAATAATGAGCAGAAAAGTCCGAAAAAAGTTTACCGTTTATTTGGAAGATCAAAATAAATGCGTACCTTTGCAAAGTCTTAGAGAAATCAGGACAACAATCGGGCTCTTAGCTCAGCTGGTTTAGAGCATCTGCCTTACAAGCAGAGGGTCGGCGGTTCGAATCCGTCAGGGCCCACAAAACTTAAAGTGTCGGTAATCATACTCCAAAAGTTGATTATCGGCACTTTTTCTTTTTCACCTCCCATCGACAACAGGCATTGTCGAGCGATCCCAAGGGAGCTGTGTCAAAAAAAAACGAATCTTGACACAGCTCCCTTGGAGTATATTCAGAGGGGGTAGACGGCAGGATCGATCAAATGCTCCGCACATCACCAAACAGCACGAAGCCCCACGGCAGTCTTCAGATCACACAACATCGCACGGTGGACAAGGCGTTTTTTTTTCGTAACTTGTCGAGAGATCAGAAGCAAACCTCTCTCAACGTGTCAAGATATGGATCATTTGGTATTTTTGATGGCAGTACTGCCGGTAGTATTTATGGCGCATGACTTCGAAGAGATCATCATGCTTGAGAGCTGGCTGCGTGATCATCGTACGGAGCTGAGATCACGCTACCCACGTTTCGAGCAGTTTGTCGCACGGCAAGGGCTTTTCGGATGCTCGACTTCGGCCTTTGCAGTAGGGGTCTTGCACGAGTTTGTCTGGCTCTCTACCTTCTCTCTTTGTGGCGTGTACTTCGGGCTGTATGGGCTGTGGTTTGCCGCCTTCACAGCTTACTCCGTGCACCTCCTCATACACATGGGGCAGTGGCTGATCCACCGTGGTTATATCCCTTGCATCATCACGACCGTACTGACATTACCCTACTGCATCCATACGTTTGTGGTATTCGGGCAAAAAGACCTTCTGCCCCCGGGCGAAATGCTTTCGTGGGGCATGGGAGGTATATTGGTGATGCTTGCGACCTTCCCGATGGCATTTTTCTTGATGCGCAAATTTGCTCAGTGGGAGAGGAAGATATGATAAATGTCGTACCTTTGTGCGTGCAATTTTGAGACTCTATGTCTTTAGTCCCAACTCATTTACACGGTTATGATTAAAAATTTGCCCATCCCACAGCTTTTCAAGGATTTGAAGCACTACAACAAGGAGACATTCTTCAAGGATCTCACTGCAGGCATCATCGTCGGTATCGTCGCCCTGCCGCTGGCCATCGCCTTCGGTATAGCCAGTGGTGTATCGCCTACGGAAGGTCTGATCACAGCCATCATCGGTGGCTTCATCGTCTCTTTCCTCGGTGGTAGCAAAGTGCAGATCGGAGGCCCTACCGGAGCATTCATCGTCATCGTCTACGGTATCATCGCTCAGCATGGTATCGACGGGCTTGCGATCTCGACGCTCATGGCAGGCTTGATGCTGTTGCTGATGGGATTTTTGCGTCTCGGGACGGTCATCCGCTTCATACCTTATCCCATCATCGTGGGATTCACTTCGGGTATTGCAGTGACGATATTCACGACTCAAGTCAAGGACATCCTCGGACTGACGATAGATAAGATCCCCGGAGACTTCCTCGGCAAGTGGGAAGCCTACTTCGCACACCTCGACACGTGGCAACCTCTTTCGCTCGTCTTTGCGGTAGCGACGGTGCTCATCATCGTCCTGCCCCCGAAGCTTTCGAAGAAGATCCCCGGGTCGCTCATCGCTCTGATCCTCCTCACCGTCGTGAGCTACTTCTTGGGGCAGTACACGGACATCTCCACCCCCGACACCATCGGTGATCACTTCACGTTCACGAGTGCACTGCCGGAGTTTCGTCTCCCGGTCATCTCCATCGAACGCTTGCAGGCACTCCTCCCGAGTGCGTTCACCATCGCCATGCTCGGTGCCATCGAGAGTCTCCTCAGTGCTTCGGTGGCGGATGGGGTCATCGGTGCCAAGCATGACTCGAATACCGAACTGATCGCTCAAGGGGTGTCCAACGTGGTTGTGCCATTTTTCGGTGGCATCCCCGTGACCGGAGCCATTGCTCGCACGATGACCAACATCAACAACGGCGGACGTACCCCGGTCGCAGGCATTGTCCACACCATCGTCCTACTGCTCATCCTCCTCTTCCTCTCACCACTGACGGCATACATCCCACTGGCTGCACTTGCCGGAGTGCTGGTGATCGTGTCGTACAACATGAGCGGTTGGCGTTCGTTCGTAGCCTTCTTCAAAGGGCCCAAGAGTGATGTCGCAGTCCTCCTCGTGACCTTCATCCTCACCGTCCTCATCGACCTCACCGTCGCCATAGAGATAGGTATGCTCTTGGCCATCCTCCTATTCATGCGCCGCGTGATGCAGGTGTCCAACATCAGCAAGCACGAGACCGACTTCGACCCTGCCGGAGGAGCTGAGACCCTCACCCGTGAGACCCTCCGCCTACCCGAGGGCGTGGAAGTTTACGAGATCGACGGACCGTTTTTCTTCGGTATTGCGAACAAGTTTGACGAGACCATGAGGACGATAGCCACCAAGCCCAAGGTGCGTATCATACGTATGCGCAAGGTGCCGTTTATCGACAGTACAGGGCTCCACAACCTCAGCATCATGGCAGACCACCACAAGGGCAAAGGTATAGTGATGATCCTCAGCGGTGTGCGTGACAATGTAAGACTTGTCATAGAAGACTCGGGATTGCTCGAAAAACTGGACAGAGAGAACATCTGCTCGGACATCTTCGAAGCTCTCGAACGTGCAAAAGCACTCTCTCACTCATAAAACTCAACAACAACTTACCGAATGAAGATAGGATCGATAGATTTTGGCGAACGCCCTGTCTTCCTTGCCCCGATGGAGGATGTCACAGATGCGTCCTTCAGACTGCTGTGCAAGGAGTTTGGCGCAAGCCTTGTATATACAGAATTTGTATCTGCCGACGCCCTCATACGTGGCATAGGATCGACGGTGCGCAAGATGCAGGTCGCCGATGTCGAACGCCCCGTGGCCATACAGATCTATGGCCGTGACACGGAGACAATGGTAGAGGCGGCAAAGATCAGCGAAGAGGCACGACCCGATATACTGGACATCAACTTTGGCTGTCCTGTCAAGCGTGTCGCAAGCAAAGGTGCGGGATCGGGCCTCCTGCGCAACATCCCCCTCATGCTCGAAATCACCCGAGAGGTCGCCAAGGCGGTCTCCATCCCCGTGACTGTCAAGACACGCCTGGGCTGGGACTGCAACGATATCGTGATCGACACCCTTGCCGAACAACTCCAAGATGCCGGAGCGGCGGCGATCACCATCCATGGTCGCACACGGAGTCAGATGTACAAGGGCGAAGCGGACTGGGAGCCCATCCGTCGTGTGGCGAACAACCCTCGCATCACCGTCCCCATCATAGGCAACGGTGACATCATCACGGGCGACGATGCTTTGATGAGGTTTGAGACCACGGGGGTGGATGCGGTGATGATAGGCCGTGGAAGCATCGGAAGACCTTGGATGTTCGAAGGGGTGATGGCTCGCCTTCGTGGCGAAGAACGCCCCCGCCACGACTATGCGTGGTACATCGATGTACTCAAGCGACAGGTCAATGAGAGCATCGACAAGTGTGGCGAATATGGGGGTATCTTGCATATCCGTCGCCACATCGCAATGACACCGATATTCAAGGGGATTGCGGACTTCAAAAGTATGCGCATCGCCCTCCTCCGTGCCGAGAGTAAGGAAGAGCTCTTCCGACTCCTCGACGAAGTGCCTCAGAAGTACGACGTCTCCGTCGTCGACCTCGATGCTCCGACCAACTAAGCCGTCACGAGCAACCTGAAAGTTCTGCAAAATCACATCACAAAAGAGGGCGTGTCAAAACCTTTATCTTGACACGCCCTCTTTTATTGTATTCAGAATGCGAGAGAAACGAAGTGCAAAGCCCCTACCCCAAGGACATGACAGTACCCTCTGACTTACCCCGAGAGTCGAGTACACCAAATCATCGCATCCGTTTCGCACTAAAACTTTCAGGAAAGATTGCCGTCACTCTTGGTTAATTAAGATTTATTACTTACCTTTGCACCGCAATGAAGTGATTCATCTGCTTGTTTTCATTTGATTTTCATAATTGACAGTAAGGATTCGCTAGCTCAGCAGGTAGAGCACATCCCTTTTAAGGATGGGGTCCTGGGTTCGAGCCCCAGGCGAATCACGAAGGTAGAGGAACTCGTGAGAGCTCCTCTATCTTTTTTTTATTGTATCCGCTGTCGAAGGGGGATGCGTCAGACAGAGCCCCTGTCACACAAGGACGATCAAGACTTGACAAATAGAAAGTATGACGATGGACGCATCATCGACGAGAGACAAAGAAACTACGCATGAGCTCCGCGCATTCGTCTGCAAGGACTCCGGAGGTAATGAGGGTCTTGGGATGAAAGATCTCCTTCGAAAAACGTGAAAATCCACTCTTTGGCTCGTCTGCACCCCAAACGACACGTGTGGGACGAGCCCAACGGATAGCCCCGGCACACATCACACAGGGCTCGATGGTGACATAGAGGGTGCAGTCGGTGAGAAACTTCGATCCGAGATAGTTCTGAGCAGATGTTATCGCCATGAGTTCGGCATGAGCCGTGGTATCCAAAAGAGCTTCGGAACGATTGTGGGCACGAGCGATGACCTTGTCGTTGCACACGATGATGGCACCGATGGGGATTTCGCCCTCTTCGGCAGCTTGTCGGGCCTCAGTAAGTGCAAGACGCATGAAGTATTCGTCGTTGAGGAGAGGTGCGTTCATAGGCCTCCGGTGAGTTCGTCTTCCTCGAAGATCGTAGGATAGTGGATATTGAGCTTGCTGAAGACCTCGGTAAGGATGAGACGTCGGAAGTATTCGGACTTATTGGTGATCTTCTGCTTCTTCACGAAGTGTTGCACGAGTTCGTACTCCGATGGTGTGAGCATGAGAGCGAGAGGGCACTCTCGCTTTTCCTTCCTTACCGATCCCGAAGACTTGGTGTGCTTGGGTTTGGACGTCTTCACAGCCATGAGAGAGGTAGATTTATTTATCGTTCCACTTCAATGAAAGGACAAAACACTCTTTCCCATCACTGCCCTTGACACGCATCTTATCGCCTTCGGCAGTAGCACAATGCTCGACGGTGAGCGTATCGCCCCAGAAGGCTTCGTTGACGAAATGGAGATCCGCCCGGTGCACGTAACTTCGCTCAAACTGCTCCAATCCGATACAGTCTATTGCGAGTGAGACCCATACGGCAGTATTGACGTGCTTGTTCATGTCAAGGTCGGAATACCTGACTTGGTGATCGAAAGATGGGACGAAAGTCTCCATGCCCTCGATGAGCTTGCGAGGGATCTCGGGGATGTTGACAGGCGGAATGTCACGTACACACACATCACGAGTAATCACATTGGAGATCGGAGTGGGACGACGTGAGGAGAGATCGATGGCCACCCAATGACTCAACCCTGTCGCAACGACCTGACCACCCTGAGAGATGACAAAGAGACGACGAGTGACCATACCGTCTCTATTGAGGACTCCGGTAGAGATATCGATAGGTCGCCCGACCTTGATGGGCTGATCCATCTCTACACTGAGTCGGTAAAGAACCCATGTGTACCCACTCTTATTGAGATCCTTGATACCGAAGCCATTGGAGCCGGCGTGCTCTCCGGCGACATGGATCATCCTGCTGATGACCTGTGCCAAAGGATAGTCTTGATTGAGATCCAGATGAAAGGGCCATAGCTCAAACCGTATGGTAAATAAGTCAAAAATATCGTCTATTCTCATTGTCTTCGTTGATCGTATGTTTATATCCTTATGGGACGATATATCCCTGAAAAGCGTTTCTGATCTACAAAGAAACACATTATTGACCAATCTTCGGAATTTAATATTTAGTTTTTTTGACTTATCGTCACACAACCTATCCTATTGAACGCATGAGGGTAGACGGCAAGATGGCCGGACTCGGATGAGGACATACCCTTATTGCACGGACAAAGGCGACTTGGTCGGGGCTTGTCAGTTCGAAAAATAATCGTAACTTTGCGGTGGGTAAGTCCTATACGGCCAGCTCCTGATGAATCCCCCAGGGCTTGACCGCAGCAAGGGCAGTCGGTTGTAGCGGCGCGATATAGTCAGCTTACCCTTTTGCCTCTTTAGCTCAGTTGGCCAGAGCACGTGATTTGTAATCTCGGGGTCGTTGGTTCGAATCCGACAAGAGGCTCAGAAAAAGAAAGAAGAAGTTCATCACCGGTGATGAGCTTCTTCTTTTTTGTGGTTACTTCGAGCAGGAGAATAAGCGTTTGCGAGTACGCTGTGCCTGCATCTCAATCTCATCGGTACAGTACTTCGAGACAAGTTTCAGTACCGTCGTCGCAACGACAAGGTCATCCGCAAATCCCAGTACCGGTGCAAGGAAGTCAGGTATGAAATCGAAAGGAAAAATGAAATACCCCAATGCCGCAGCGATGTGCAACTTACGATGAATCGGCGTGGTGGGAGCTTTCATCACATAGAACAGGCGCAGGATCGGCAAGAGGATTTCTCCGGCAGCCTTACCGGCCACACGCTTGAGCTTGTCAAACAGCTTCGTCTCCGAGAAGTATTTGGCAAAGCGAGGGATATCGTTGAAAAAGAGGGCTTTTATTT